>JADFUQ010000472.1 GCA_015222065.1 Bacteroidota bacterium | reverse complement strand
ATCTCATGAACACCTTTAAAATTAATTATTTTGTGAATAAATAAATCTCAATAACTCAAATCACAATACTCAAAGCTGTTTCGATCATTTGATAATTGATATTTGGAATTTATTTGTTATTTATTATTTGTTATTTGGTGCTTTTTTCTTTTTTTTACTATGAAATATTTACAATGAGAAAGAAAAGCAATTCTTTAATAAGAGTATTTATAATAATACTTTTTGCTGTTATGTGGCAGGGTGTTTTAACAGGACAGGTTATTACAGGTGCTGCCCGTACAGGAGAATATCTTCCTTTGCTTAATGGGAAAAAAGTTGCTGTTGTAGCAAATCAGACTTCAATGATTGGTGAGACTCATCTGGTGGACAGCCTGTTGTCTTTGGGGATCAATATAAAAAGGATTTTTAGTCCTGAGCATGGATTTCAGGGTGCTGCCGGTGCGGGTGAATATCTGGATAATTACTATGACAGGAAAACAGGATTGGCTATTATTTCACTTTATGGCAAACGCCGTAAACCTCTTAAAGAGGATATGGAGGGACTGGATATTGTATTGTTTGATATTCAGGATGTAGGGCTGAGGTTTTATACATATATTTCTACTATGCATTACATGATGGAGGCTTGTGCTGAGAATAATGTTGTTTTTATGGTACTTGACCGCCCAAATCCGAATGGCTTTTATGTTGATGGTCCGGTGCTTGATACTGCCTGGCGATCGTTTGTAGGAATGCACCCGGTGCCTGTAGTTCATGGGATGACTGTTGCCGAATATGCACAGATGATCAACGGAGAAGGGTGGCTGAAAGACAGCTTAACATGCAATCTGAAATATGCGAAATGCGAAAAATACACTCATAAAACTTATTATGATTTGCCGGTAAAACCATCACCAAATCTTCCAAACCTCCGGTCAATTTATCTTTATCCCTCATTATGTTTTTTTGAAGGGACCTGCATGAGTGTCGGACGTGGTACCGATTTTCCTTTTCAGATTTTCGGGCATCCTGATTATCCTGACAGGGGTTTCTCTTTTACACCCCGTAGTATTGAAGGGGCGGCTGCCAATCCGAAATATGAAGGAAAAGTTTGTAACGGTGTAGATCTTTCAAACATTCCCCTGGATTTTATGCAGTGTAATCACCGATTGGTACTTGATTGGCTCATAGATGCTTATAGCAACATGGAAAACAAGGACAGGTTCTTTAATAATTATTTCGATAAGCTTGCAGGCAACAGCACCTTGCGGGAACAAATAATTGCAGGGAAGAGCAAATGGATTATCTATGCATCCTGGAAAAGCGATATTAAGGATTTTAAAATTATCCGGAAAAAGTACCTGCTTTATAAGGATTTTGAGTAGTTACGTGTTACGGGTAATTAATATATTCCTTCGCTTTTCACTACTGAAAATCAAAAAAATGTCTTACTAACAGCCTTGTTATCAGTAAATATGATTAGACAAACTATTTATATAGTGAAATAACTATTAAAATAGTTGGTAAACTAAAAAAATAGTTGTATGTTTGGGACATGAAAACATTAACAAAAGCAGAAGAGCAGGTTATGCATGTCCTGTGGGAACTGGAAAAGACTGTTGTACGGGACATACTTGAGAGACTGCCTGATCCAAAACCTGCATACAACACCGTTTCTACAGTAGTACGTGTATTGGAAAAAAAGGGGTTTGTTGATCATAAATCCTATGGAACTACCTACGAATACTTTCCTCTTATTTCCAAAAAGGAATACACACAGGTTTACTTTGGGGATTTTATGAAAAAGTATTTCAATAATTCATTTCCTAAAATGGCTTCTTTTTTTGTACAGGAAAATGATTTAAGTTTACAGGAGTTGGAGGAGATGATGATAGAGATACGTAACGAGTTAGATAATGAAAAAAGGTAATTATGAATGAATTCTGGCAATATCAGTTTCAATCGGGAATAACATTAACTCTGTTATTCGGGGTATATTGGTTTTTATTACGCAAAGAAACTTTTTTTAAGTTACACAGATTTTTTCTTCTGGCAGCCGGTATTATTTCTCTGGTTCTGCCGCTTATTAATTTTTCATTATTAATGGGTGTAAAGTCGTTTTCCCCTGTTCAAATTGTAAATAACGGATACCGGTATGTAGAAACGGCGCTGGTTATGAATCCGGTTAATATAACAGGTGAACAACAGGGTGGGCTTACTGTGTACCATTTTATATGGGGAGTATATCTTACCGGTGTTTTCTTACTATCAGGACGATTGGTTTACCAGGTTATATTAATAGCCAAATCAATTCGTCAAAGTGAAACCAGGATTCTACTGAATATACCTGTAAATGTCAATAACCGGATTTCTGCACCCTTTTCTTTTTTTGGACAGATTTTTATTCCTTTTGGAGTACTTAAATACAAGCATTTTAAAGAAATTTTAATTCATGAGGCAGAGCATCTGAAACAAAAACATAGCTGGGATCTGCTTTTTATCGAGTTGTTGTGTATTTTCCAATGGTTTAACCCAATTGTTTGGATGGTTGGAAGAACAGTCCGGGAAACTCATGAATATCTTGCTGATCAGGGAGTTCTTCGGCAGGGAACCATACGAACATCTTACCAGGCTGTTTTACTTGAGCATACATTGGGTGTTCCGGTATTTGGACTAAGTCATTATTTTAATAATTCTATAAGTAAAAAACGAATGATCATGATGAAAAAAAGAAAATCACCGAATCGAAGGAAATGGCGAATGTTATTTCTTATTCCTGTTGTAGTATTGCTTAACCTGGCATTTTCTAATCCTTTTTCCGGAGGAAGTACCATAGAAGTTCAAAAAGGTTTAACAGAAACCAATCTGGTAAAAGGAAAAGTGACAGCAGAGGATACAGGCAAACCACTACCAGGAGTCAATATTGTTATAATAGATGCCAATATAGGTACCATAACCGATAAGAACGGAGAATTTTCCCTGGAGGTTAAGGAAGAGAACATAATGCTGTCTGTTGCTTTTATGGGATATGAAACCCTTGTAGTAAAAGCTAAAAAGGATGAATTTTTGAATATTGTTTTAAAGCGTATTACGGACAAAAAGGAACTCGATTATTCTGAAAAAAAATCTTTTACACAATTTAATTCAATTGATGCCGGTTTATATATAATCGATGGAAAAGAAGTTACAAAGGAAGAAGCAGCAAAACTTCAACAGGAATCTGAAAATATAAAGTTCATCAGTGTTCTAAAGGGAGAAACTGCAGTTGAAAAATACGGGGAAAAGGGGGAAAACGGGGTGATAATTATTACAACAAAGGATTATATTTCTGATAATTCAGATGGAAACCTGAACTCAAATGAGAATATAAAGATATCCTCTATTTACCAGGATAAAACACCACTATATTTTGTTAATGAAAAAGAGATCACAAAAAAGGAATTCGAGCAGATGAATCGTGAAAATATACAGTCAATCACTGTATTGAAAGAAGAGTCTGCTGTAAATAAATATGGTGAAAGAGCAATAAATGGTGTAATTTCCATTACACTAAAGGATTATTTTTCCAGCAATTCAAATAAGAAATATTTTGTAAAAGGGAAGGTGCTTGATGATAGTACCGGTGAGCTTTTGCCGGGAGCCAGCATAGTAATAATGAGTACTACTATAGGCACTCTCTCAGATCCTGACGGTGAATTTTCTTTGCAATTAGATAAAGAAACCGTACAAGTTGTCTTTTCTTTTATAGGTTTTGAAACCCAAATCGTGGATGTTAAGAATGGGGATAAACTGGAGATCAGGCTCAAAAAAACCGTGACTTCCCTTAAGCTGGATTCGCCAACAACTAATCCTGATAAAATATCAGAACAACCTGATCGTCCTACAGAAAGAAACACTACAGGTGAAATATTTTTTATTGTGGAAGATATGCCCCATTTCCCCGGAGGAAAACAAGCCCTGAGTGAATATATTTCTTCAAATATTCAGTATCCAAA
Source organism: Bacteroidota bacterium (assembly GCA_015222065.1). Classification (GTDB taxonomy): domain Bacteria; phylum Bacteroidota; class Bacteroidia; order Bacteroidales; family VadinHA17; genus JADFUQ01. The sequence goes on along the minus strand of JADFUQ010000472.1, from coordinate 8,943 downwards.
GAAAGCTTTGAAAAAGAATATTTCAGGTAAGGTGATGGTTCGTTTTCTGGTGGATAAACAAGGTAATGTAAAAGATGTTGCAATTGAAAAAGGAGTTGATCCTTTACTGGACCAGGAGGCTTTGCGTGTTGTATCGAATATGCCAAAATGGAAACCGGGAGAGCAACGTGGGAAACCTGTAGGAGTTACCTTGTCAGTGCCTGTGGAATTTAAGTTGAAGTAAATGTAGAGCGACTTTCCAGGTCGCAAAATGACTCAGAGAGCCGTTCTCCCAGGATATGCTTTTAGTGCCTCTTCCAGGGCTTTCATTGCTTTTTTAAGATCATCCTTTTTCAGAACGTATGCAATACGAACCTCTTGCTTGCCTAAGCCGGGAGTGGCATAAAAGCCGGAAGCGGGGGCAAGCATTACGGTTGAGTTTTGATATTCGAAATCACTTAGCAGCCATTGTGCGAATTTATCGGCATCATCCACAGGAAGGTGAGTAATGGTATAGAAAGCACCGCCTGGCATAGGGCATTTAACCCCTTCCATTTTGTTTAGTGCCTCTACCATATAATTCCTGCGATCAATATATTCATTATACACCTCCTTAAAATATTCATCCGGTGTGTCAAGGGCTGCTTCACCAACAATCTGCCCTAACCCGGGAGGACAGAGCCGTGCCTGTGCGAACTTCATAGCCGAATCCATAATCTCCTTGTTTTTAGTTACCATAGCACCAATCCTTACTCCGCATGAACTGTAGCGCTTGGAAATCGAATCTATCATTACCACATTCTGCTCAATTCCATTGAGATGCATAGCTGAAATATGTTCTTTTCCATCATAGCAGAATTCACGGTAAACCTCATCTGAAAACAGGTATAAATCGTGTTTCTTAACAATGTCCCTCAGTTTTTCCAGTTCATCATGGGAGTAAAGATAACCTGTAGGATTGCTTGGATTGCAAATAAGGATCCCCTTTGTTTTGGGAGTTATTCTTTTTTCAAATTCATCCATTGGAGGAAGAGCAAACCCGTTTTCAATAGTGGAGGTAACAGGTTTTATTTTGATTCCTGTGGAAACTGCAAATCCATTGTAATTAGCATAAAGCGGCTCCGATATAATTATTTCATCATCCGGATTAAAGCAAATCATCATAGCAAATGTAATTGCTTCAGACCCACCTGTGGTGATCATCAACTCGTTATGATCCACATTAATATCAATATTCCGGTAATATTCAGCCAGCTTTCTGCGGTAAGACTCATTCCCTGCGGAATGACTGTATTCTACAATTGTGAGGTCCATGTTTCGCACTGCATCAAGTGCTACTTTAGGGGTAGGAATATCAGGTTGTCCAATATTAAGATGATAAACTTTTCTTCCTTTTCTTTTGGCTTCTTCAGCATATGGTGCAAGTTTTCTGATGGGTGAAGCGGGGATCATTTTTCCTTTTTCTGAAATAGCAGGCATTATAATGTTTTTTATATTTAATAAACCGCTTTTTATAAAATAGTACTGCAAATTTAACCGGAATATTACAATATTAATAACTATTTAGTGTTTTAAGTTTGGAATGCATAAAATGGTTATTTTCATTATACTTTGCATTATTAAGTCGGCAATCTTCAGTCGGCAATCTGAAGACCGGACTATTTAATGTCAGTCCACAAAGTCAAACAAATTTTGAATTAAAGCACCAAATGGTAAATAACAAATAACAAATAGCAAATAACAAATAAATTCCAAATCAAAATATCAAAATATCAAAAAACAACAAAAATCAAATATCAATTATCAAACCTGCCCGCCGTACCAAAGGCACTTTGGGCAGGCAGGCAACCTAAACAGTTTTGAATATTGTGATTTGGGTCATTGAGATTTATTTATTCACAAAATAATTAATTTTAAAGGTGTTCATGAGATCACTTCGTTAAGTTGTATTTTGGTGCTTGTCATTTGTGATTTATTACATTTATTATTATATTATAATTGTTTGATTGTTATTGACTTTCTTGTCGACTGTGGACTGTGGACTGCTGACTGATTAGTTAACAATATTACTATGTTAAACAATATTTCCCGGATGCTAATAACATAATCGACGGAGTATAAGGGACTGAAAAGCGAATAAAATTTATATTTTTGCATCAACAAGATACAGGAGGGGATTGGAATACTGGAATAATGGAAGAATGAAAAAGTCAAAAAGTCTAATGGTCGAAGAAAAGAGCAAAGGATTTCTTGAAACCACTAGTAACCAGTAACCAGTAACCAGTAACCAGTAACCAGTAACGAATCTTGAACTAACATTTAACTTTTTACTTTTGTCTTTTATCTTCTGTATTCATAATACAAGTTATAGAAGCATTTTACAAAAACCGATTTATGAATATTCCTTCGAAATACAACCCGGCATCAACAGAGGAAAAATGGTATCAATACTGGATGGAAAAAGGTTTTTTTCACTCTGAGCCTGATGAAAGGGAGCCTTATACTATAGTAATACCACCACCCAATGTTACCGGAGTTCTGCATATGGGACACATGCTTAACAATACCATACAGGATATTATGGTACGAAGAGAACGGATGCTGGGGAAAAATGCACTCTGGGTTCCGGGAACGGATCATGCATCTATTGCTACTGAAGCGAGGGTTGTGGCAAAGTTAAGAGAAAAAGGGATTAAAAAATCAGATCTTTCACGTGATGAATTCCTGAAACATGCATGGGAATGGCGTAATGAACATGGGGGTATTATCCTGGAACAATTAAAAAAGCTTGGTGCCTCGTGTGATTGGGAAAGGACCAAATTCACCATGGATGATGATATGTATGAAAGTGTTATTGATGTTTTTATCGATCTGTTCAATAAAGGATTTATTTACCGTGGAAAAAGAATGGTAAACTGGGATCCCCAGGCTAAGACTGCCATTTCTGATGAGGAGGTGATATTTAAGGAAGTGGACTCAAAACTATATTATTTCAGGTACAAGATTGACGGGCAGGATAAGTGGCTTAAGATTGCCACAACACGACCGGAAACTATACTTGGTGATACGGCAGTTTGTGTTCATCCTGACGATGAGCGATTTAAAGATATGCATGGGAAGAAGGCACTAATACCGTTAGTTAACAGGTCTGTTCCAATAATCACCGATGAGCATGTTGATCCGGAATTTGGTACCGGTGCACTAAAGATCACCCCTGCCCATGATGAGAATGATTATGAAATAGGCAAGAAACACAAACTTGAAATCATTGATATTTTTAATGATGATGGAACACTAAATAAAAATGCACAATTTTTTGTTGGCGAAGATCGCTTTAAGGTTAGAGACAAGATAACGAAGAAACTGGATGATGAAGGACATCTTGTAAAGATTGAAGATTATGTAAACAAGGTGGGATATTCTGAGCGGACCGATGTAGTGATAGAACCCAAATTGTCACTACAATGGTTCCTGAGGATGAAGGAGCTGGCGCAACCGGCGCTGGAACATGTGATGAATAACGATGTTAAGATATATCCCAGGAAATTCAAAAACACCTACCGTTACTGGATGGAAAATGTGAGAGACTGGTGCATATCAAGGCAGTTATGGTGGGGGCAAAGGATCCCGGCTTACTATATTGAAGGAGAGGATGCTTTTGTGGTTGCAAAAACCCGTGAAGAGGCACTGGTTATGGCAAAGGAAAAAACCGGAAATACCGGTTTGAAAGATAGCGATCTGAAACAGGATGAGGATGTATTGGATACCTGGTTCTCGTCGTGGTTATGGCCCATTTCGGTTTTTGACGGTATAAGGAATCCTGATAATGAAGATATCAGGTATTATTATCCGACAAATGACCTGGTAACTGCACCTGAGATACTATTTTTCTGGGTTGCAAGGATGATAATTGCCGGGTATGAATATTTGGATGAGAAGCCCTTCAAAAATGTTTACCTTACAGGCATAGTGCGTGATAAGATGGGCAGGAAGATGTCAAAGTCGCTGGGTAACTCGCCCGATCCGTTAGAACTGATAAAGAAATATGGCGCTGATGGTGTAAGGGTTGGAATGCTTTTATGTTCACCGGCCGGGGGTGACCTGTTATTTGAGGAGAGCCTGACGAAGCAGGGGAGAAATTTTAGTAACAAAATATGGAATGCATTCAGACTTATAAAAACCTTTAAAGTTGATGAGTATCTTAACCAACCTGATGCATCAGCGAAAATTATTCAATGGTTTGATGCGAAGTTAAATGAAGCAATAAAAACGCTGGAAAAGCAATTTACACAGTATCGTTTGTCCGAAGCGTTAATGACTTTATATAAACTTTTCTGGGATGAATTTGCTTCGTGGTATCTTGAGATCATCAAACCTTCATACAAAAAACCAATTGATAGTAAGACGCTTGAAGCTACAACGGGTTTCTTTGAAAAATTATTAAAGATCATGCATCCTTTTATTCCTTTCATTACCGAGGAGATATGGCAACTTATCAGGGACAGGAAAAATGGAGATAGCATTATGGTATCAAAGATGCCAGGGGCATCATTATACGACAAGTCACTTATTAGCAGGTTTGAAAAAACCAAAGAGACAGTAAGTGCAGTGAGAACAATCAGAAAGGAAAAGAATATTCCAGTTAAAGAGCCCCTGACTCTGCTGGTTCGGGGAAATGAAGAAAATTATGATAACCGTTTTGGTGAGGTGCTGAAAAAGCTAACTAACCTTTCAGATATACAATTTGTTGATAAAAAGCCCAAAGGGGTGGCCTCTTTTATAGTAAAAACCACAGAATATTTTATTCCACTGGGGGACAAGGTGGATGTGGAAAAAGAGCTTGAAAAACTCTCGAAGGAACTTAATTATTCAAAAGGTTTTCTGGCCACGGTGATGAAAAAACTAAATAACGAACAATTTATTAAAAACGCTCCTGAGAAAGTTGTTCAACGGGAGTTGACTAAGAAATCCGAGGCGGAAGAGAAAATTAAAGTATTTGAGGAGCGAATTGCAGGATTAAAAAAAACTAAGAATGAATGATCAGGAAATATCATTAAATCCAAATGAACTGGTACAATTTATCAAGAAAAACCCGGCAGAATTTACCAAAGGTGATCTTATAAAGTTTATTGAAGCCAGGGGAATAAAGATGATAAATTTTCGGTATGCTGGTGAAGACGGGAAATTAAAATCATTGAATTTCGCTATTTCAAGTCTGAAACATCTTGATTCAGTGCTTACAGCCGGAGAGCGTGTTGACGGGTCCAGCCTGTTTTCGTTCATCGAAGCCGGCTCGAGTGATCTGTATGTAATTCCCAGGTATAAAACAGCATTTCTGAATCCTTTTTCAGAAGTGCCAACATTGGAGATTCTATGTTCATTTTTCAATAGCGAAGGGAAGCCACTTGCAAGCTCACCGGAATATATATTACAAAAGGCGCATAAAGAATTCAGGGATAAGACCGGTTATACATTCAAGGCACTGGGGGAACTGGAATATTATGTTAATTCTGATAAGGATAACTTGTATCCGTTGTTTAACCAGAAAGGATATCATCAATCGAAACCATTTGCCAAGTTTGAGGATCTTCGTGTGGAGGCACTTGAGTTGATTGCTGCAGCCGGGTGCAAAATTAAATACGGGCATTCGGAGGTTGGAAGTTTCTCGACAGAAGATGAGGATTTTGAGCAACATGAAATTGAGTTCCTGCCTGTTGATGCCGAAGATGCAGTTGACCAGATGCTGGTAGCAAAATGGATACTCAGGATGCTGAGCTATGAGTATGGTGTTGAGGTTAGTTTTGCACCTAAAATTATTGTTGGCAAAGCAGGCAGCGGTTTGCATATTCATATGATGCTTGAAAAGGACGGAATGAACAAAATGGTTGAAAATGACAGGCTTAGTAATGTAGCCAGGAAAATGATAGCTGGAATATTAGATGTAGCTTCTGCACTTACCGCATTTGGAAATACTGTTCCCACCTCTTATCTCAGGTTGGTTCCTCACCAGGAAGCTCCTACTAATATTTGCTGGGGTGACCGGAACAGGTCGGTATTGGTAAGAGTTCCATTGGGTTGGAATAAAACAGGAAATATGATAAATGAAGTTAATCCCCTGAGTCCTGTAGAAGAAAAATCCCGGTTACACAAACAAACTGTAGAATTTCGTGCACCAGATGGTTCTGCAGATATTTATAAACTTCTGGCGGGTTTGATAATTGCAGCGCAGCATGGAATTAAAATGGAAGGAGCACTTAAGATGGCTGATGAACTTTATGTGGATGTGAATATTTTTGATGAGAAAAATAAGGATCAATTAGCAAAACTTCAGCAACTTCCCTCCTCATGCTGGGAATCAGCAGAGGCACTTGAGAAACACCGGAAACTGTTTGAGCAAAATAGCATCTTCCCGGCAGGGGTGATTAGTGATGTTATTGAAAAACTAAAGTCATTTAATGATAAAGATCTTAGTGAAAGATTATATGGGAAGGAAGAGGAACTACGTAAAATCGTTTTGAAATATATTCATTGCATGTAGGCGGGTTATGGGGCCAGGCGATTCATTTGCCAACGCATATTCTTTTTTTCATACATAATACGGTCGTGCAGACGATTTTCCCGACCCTGCCAGAATTCTATTCTGCCTGGTTTTAAAATATACCCTCCCCAATCAGCAGGTCTGGGTATTTCTTTTCCATCGAAATTATTTTTTTGTTCTTTAAACAGATTTTCAAGGTACTCACGGTTGGGTATTTTCCGGCTCTGTAACATAGTCCATACACCTAATTTTTTCCCTCTTGACCTGGAGTTGAAATATTTATCGGATATGTTACAATTCACTTTTTCAATATATCCTTCAATTCGCACTTGTCTTTCTAACCTGGCCCAATAGAAATTTAATGCACCATAATGGTTAAGTATAATCTGTTTTCCCTTCCAGCTTTTATAGCTTGAATAAAAAATAAACCCTTCATCATTAAGCTCTCGTAACATTACAATTCTACACGACAGTTTTCCATCAGGAGTGGCAGTTGCCAGGGCCATTGCTGTGGGTTCCTTTACTTTATTACTAATAGCTTCATCCAGCCATTTTTCGAATTGTACAATTGGATTAGGATTAACATCTTTTTTTCGAAGTTTACCTAATTTGTACTCTTGTATACCTGATTCAAACTCTTTTTTCATAATTGATATTATTCAGTGTCAAAAGAATGATTAAATGATTGAATGCTTAAATGCTTAAATATTAATTATATCTAATTTTTAGGTTAATCTGCATTTTGCCAACTGCTACTTGCCAACTGCCAACTAATTGATTACCGACTGCCGACTGCCAATTGCCGACTGTTGACTGATTAGTTATATTTTTCAGGAAACTGGTTTTCATCCATGAAAGTATCTTTTTTGAGATTTGCTGATTGTATACTGGCATTCAGTTCAAACCCAATTAAGATTGAAATTGAATTAAAATAAAGCCAGATCAGAAAGACCATCAGCGAACCTATAGATCCGTATAACTTATTGAATTTTCCGAAATTATTTACAAAATAAGATACTCCAACAGAGGACAAAATAAACAATAATGTAGCAACGATTGAACCAACAGAAAAGAATCTCCAGTTTTTTCGTTTAGCAGGGGCAAAATAATAAAGGAAAGAAATAGCAAAAAAGATGAGAGCGACAAGAATTATCCATTTTGCTGTTTGGGCAATATAAAATACCAGGTCCTTTTCAATAATATTTAAATCAACCAGTTCCCCTATTACTGTATTGCTGAAGATAATTATTATTACGGCAATTGTAAGTAAGACAGTAAGCACAAAAACCAGGATAAGGGAAATTTTCCTCTGGTTTATCCAATTCCTGATTTTCACAGGATGATGTGAAATATTAAAAACATTGATTAAACGGTGCATTCCCGTACTGGAAAAACCAAGTGTAACACCGAACATAATTATTAACAAACCACTGCTTTTCTCAGTTATTACTGCGATAAGTGATGTTTCAAGAAAATTGTATGCGTTTTCAGGAAGTATTTGCTGAAAAAGTTCTAATAGTCCGGTCTGGAAATTTTGAATTGGAATAAAGGGGATAAGTGAAAAAAGAAAGATTGTGGTAGGAAGGATTGCAAATAAAAGGCTGAAGGCAATTGCAGATCCTCTTGCATCCATTGATCCTCTTTTAAAACCATGGAAGAAATATGAAACTACATAATAAACAGGAATATGCTCTAATCCGGGAAGACTTATCTTTTTTACTTTTTTTATAAAACGACGCCCCAGATCTTTAATGATCCTGTTGAGTTTTTTTTTATTTAAACCGGTTACTTTCAAAATTTATTAATTAATAGCTTTAAGGCTCATATCCAGACTACGTATGTGGTGGGTTAAAGCGCCAACTGAAATATAATCCACTCCACATTCAGCATAATCCCGGATGGTTTCGAGTGTAATTCCCCCGGACGATTCCGTTTCATATTTTCCATTGATCAGTTCAATAGCTTTACGGGTATCATTTAAAGTAAAGTTATCAAGCATTATCCTGTTTATTTTACCGGTTTCAAGTATTTCCCTGATCTCACTAAGGTTTCGGGCTTCAATTTCAATTTTAAGATTTTTACCAATACTTTCAAGGTATGCATGTGTTGAATTAATGGCTTCCTTTATTCCTCCGGCAAATTCGATATGGTTATCTTTAAGCATGATCATATCAAAGAGGCCCATTCTGTGGTTATCACCACCACCGGTTTTCACAGCCATTTTTTCAAAAACCCGTAGTCCGGGAGTTGTCTTCCGTGTGTCAAGAACTCTGGTTTTTAGCCCTTCCAGTTTCCTTACATAGTTATTTGTTGTAGTGGCTATCCCGCTCATCCGTTGCATAAAGTTTAAAACAAGTCTCTCGGATTGAAGTATAGAGAGGACCTTTCCGGAAACAATAAATGCGACATCTCCGTTTTTAATTTTT
>JADFUQ010000066.1 GCA_015222065.1 Bacteroidota bacterium | reverse complement strand
CTGATGAAATGAATTACGCCCTGACTCCTTTCTTCAATAATATCCATACCTGAAAGCGCATCCTGGATTTCCCGGGGAGTATATTCAACGGTATTCTTTTTTCCCTTCCCTTTGTTTAATTTTCGTTTAATGGCACTGGTAAGTGTGGTAATGGGTGTGATGGAATTCATGATCTCATGTGTTATAATGCGTATCAGCTTCTTCCATGAATGTATCTCTTGTTCTTCAAGTTCATTTTTAATGTCGTTAAATGTAATGATAGTATATGGCTCTCCCTTGCTTTTTATAAACGATCCTTTTATGGATAAACAGTGAGTTTTTCCATTAGTGGTTAATTTCTCCAGTATTTGCTCACCCGGATTCAGATCCCTGATCCTGGTAGCTAGACCGGAATGTGTTTTGTCCAGTTTGGACAGATGCCGCAACTGGCGCACACCAAGATAATCTTTTGCTGCCTTATTAATAAGTTCAACTTTACCGTTTTTATTTATAGTAACAATCCCGGTTTGTATATTTTCCACAATTGTATGCAGATATTTTGCCTGTATTTCTTTCTCAATCCGGCCCTCTTTCATCTCATCCTTAATTTCCTGCAGGTTGTGATAAAACCCATGAAATGTTTTCTTAACGAATCGTGAGGAGATCGCAAGCGTTGGATCATGTTCCTTCATAAAAATGATAAAATTGTCCAATATTCTGTTGGTCCGGTTTATATAATAGATTAATCTTCCGGTGAAGAAGATGGCAAAAAATCCAAACAATATTGCTGTTGCCGGCTGTTCCCTGATAAACAGAAAGAATACAAAAACAAGGCAAGCAGCAGCAATCAGAATCACATTAAGAAAAACATTGATATAAAAGCGGTTATAACCCATATTTTTTGATTTTCGCATATAAAGTTGTTCGTGAGATACCCAGCATTTTTGCTGCCATAGAATAATTGCCCCTGCATTCTTCAATAACTTTTGTTATGGCATTCTTCTCCATATTCGTTAATTTGTGAGTGATCTTACTGGTTTTATGTGCTGGAATAACTGCTGACAGATACAGGTCTTCCGGTTTGATGGTATGGTTTTCGCAAAGTATAACAGATTTCTCCATGGTATGTTTCAGCTCCCTAATATTGCCAGGCCAGGTATAGCTGCAAAGCTTATCTAAAGCCTTACTGTTTATTTTCAGAAATGGTTTCTCATATTTCCGGGTATATTCTTTCAGGAAAAAATCAGTCAGGCCGGGAATATCCGGGATGCGTTCCCGAAGAGGAGGGATCTCTATTTTTATTGTATTGATCCTGAAAAACAGATCTTCACGGAAAGTCTGTTCGGAAATCATCTGATGAATTGGTTTGTTCGTTGCTGAAATTAACCGGATATCGACAGGAACCGTTTGAGTTGCACCTACCCGGATAACTTCCCTGTTTTGCAGAACCTGGAGGAGCTTTGACTGAATGGAAAGGGAAAGATTTCCGATCTCATCCAGAAACAAAGTGCCTCCATTTGCCACCTCAAACCGGCCGGGGCGATCTTCCCTGGCATCTGTGAAAGCTCCCTTAACATGACCAAACATTTCGCTTTCAAATAATGATTCACTTAATGCTGCCAGATCGACACTGATAAATACTTCTTCAGCACGATCTGATTGTCTGTGTATTTCTCTGGCTATTACCTCTTTCCCTGTCCCGTTTTCACCCAGAATAAGGATATTGGCATCGGTTCCGGCAACTTTTTTCACGGTTTCCTGAACCCTCTTCATACCTGCGGACGAACCGGTAAACATGCTAAAATTCTTATCTATCTCACTAGTAAGCTGAAGCTGCTTGTCCCGCAAATTCCGGACCTCAAGCCTCGATTTCCTGAGTTCATATCCGCTTTTCAAAGTAGCAATCAGTTTGTCAGGATTCCAGGGCTTGGTAATAAAATCTGTTGCACCTTGTTTCATGGCTTCAACGGCGAGTTCAATATCGCCAAAGGCTGTTATCAGAATTACGATGGCAAGAGGATCATTCTTCATGATCTCCTGTAACCAGTACATACCTTCCTGACCCGAAGTTTCACCTACCGCAAAATTCATGTCCATAAGAATAATATCAAAGGATTGATGTTGCAATTTTTCAGGAATCAAATCAGGCTTCCGAAGCGTTTCCAGGATCTCGAATTCACCATACAGCAATATTTTCAATGATTCCAGGATTTGCACATTATCATCGATGATAAGTAATTTGCGTTTTGCCATGGGATGTCTCTTATTAAAAAAGAACAAGTTACAAAATATTGTTCATATTGTGAACAGCAACTGTAAGAATTCTGGACAATGTATTGATACGCTTTGCTTACAGGATATTTATATATGGCTGTTTATCTGTGTATTGTGAACACTGGCTTGCTTTTTGTGTTCTTTTTGGAGAGAATAAGAATCATCCGGAATCTTCACTAACTTACAACCATTATGATCAAACATTACCTGAAACTATCGATACGGAACTTAGTAAGGCAATGGTTTCATTCCATCGTAAACATCCTGGGACTGGGTTTTGGAATAGCCTGTTGTATTCTGATTTTCATCTATGTTCAGCACGAGACGAGTTACAACATGTTTCATAATAACCGGGCTAATATCTACAGGGTAACTTCACGTTACGTTGAAAAAACGGGAGATGTGGGTTTTACTTCTTTTCAGCCTCATTCGATTGTTGAGGGATACAAGGAGGATATCCCCGGGGTAGAGAGAAGTTCCGTCTATCGGCATACCCAGACATGGATCCGGTTTGGAGAGAAGAATTTCTATGAACAACTTGCATTTGTTCACCCTGATTTCCTGAAGATGTTTAGTTTTCCGGTCATAGAAATGCAATCAGACAGCATACTGGAAAGACCTCAGAGCGTTGTGATAAGTAAAGAAGTAGCCGACAAACTTCTTAGTGACACTATTCCGAACTATTCAGACCTGATAGGGCAAAGTATACGGTTTCCACAGCCTCCACCGAATGAATATACTATTGAAGGAATAATTGAGAATCTTAGTGATATTTCCTCATTCCGGTTTACAGTCCTGGTTCCTTTTCCTAATTGCCAATATTATCCCCGGAGCAATAATGAATTCGGATCAAATTCGGTTTACGTTCAGTTGAAAAACAAAGAAATGCTGCAACAGGCTGAAGAAACTGCCAACTCGCTAAACGACAAGTATTTTGCCGAGACTGTTACAAACCTCGTACATTTCGGATCTCTCAGGGACAGTGAAGATAATTTTGCTATCCGGTTTCAGCCCCTTAAGGATATATATCTAAATTCAAGTCATATATCCTGGGGTTATGAAATTAAGGGAAGTCGTCAAAACACTATTATTCTTTCTTCTATTGCCCTTATTATTCTTATTATCGCATGCATCAATTATATCATGCTGGCTATTGGCCAATCCATAGAAAGGTTAAAGGAGATGGGTATTATGAAAATCCTGGGTGCTCATAAAGCACAGATCATCAGACATTTTATTAGTGAATCTTTTTTACTGGTTACCCTGGGCCTGTTTCTTGGGATTGTTTTTGCAGAGCAATTATTGCCGGCTTTTAATAACCTGACTCATAAGGATTTAAATTTTATTTTGTATAAGGATTGGTCCGGTTTACTCTTCCTGGTTGGCATCCTTTTGATAATAATTTTTTCAACCAGCAGTTATGTTGGCTTTTTCTTGTTGCGTCACAGCAATCCTCTCTCCATTCTTAAGAACGAGATCTCCATAGGAAAACGTTACCGGTTCGCCAGGACATTTGTCATATTGCAATACTTCATATCTATTGTATTAATGATAACAACAGGAATTATTATAAGACAAGTAAATTATTTACTGAATCAGCCGGTAGGCTTTGACAAGAAAAATGTGGTTGTTCTCGCCGTTGATTTCCCCATTTCAAAAACCATGCTCTTAAAAAATAAACTGCTGCAATATCCTTTAATTAAAAATGTTACGACAAGTGACCGCAATTTTGTAGTTGGAAGCAGTTCAAACGAAGTAAAAAGCCAAAAGGGTGAACTAATATCCACACGAATACTTAGAATTGATCCCGATTATGCGGATGCCTTCCGCCTTGAATTGGTAGAAGGAAGGGATTTCCTCTCAAGCCATGTGGATGATTCCATCCCCATGGCGCTGGTAAATGAAACATTCGTAAAAGCCTTTGAACTTGAGGAACCGGTCGGATATACTTTTGCTTTTTTTGAAGACTTCAATCTGGAAATCCTGGGGGTGATCAGGGATTTTCATTATGATTCGATGAGGGATAGAATTCAGCCTCTGATAATGACTGTAGCCCCCTGGAACAGTATCTGGAGTGTTTTTGTCCGTATCGATGAACAACAAACTGCCGCTGCAATAAACCAGATAAAAGAAGCCTGGAATGAAATTGTGCCGGAATATTCAATTGATTATTCATTCCTTGACCAGAATCTTGCAGATCAGTACCTGGATGAGAAACGGTGGGGAAAGATTACCGGATATTCTGCGGTGGCAGCGATCTTTCTTTCCTGTCTTGGTTTACTGGGTCTGACAGGTATGCTGGTTGCGAAACGGTCAAAGGAAATAACTATTCGGAAAGTAAATGGTGCAAGGGTAAGGGACATTTTGTTCTTACTAAACGGTGAATTTCAAATCTGGGTTATTTTCGCTTTTTTTCTCTCCTGCCCGGTATCCTACCTGATCATGAACAAATGGATCCGAAATTTTGCATACCGGATTAATATCCCCTGGTGGATCTTTGTTGTGGCGGGAATTACTGCATCGTTAATTGCGCTGATTACTGTCACGTGGAGAAGCTGGTGGTTTGCACGAAGAAATCCGGTTGAATCGTTAAGATATGAATAGGTTTCCAAACACTTATTCATTTTCCGGATGAACCATTAATAAGCCCGCTTGTTTTTCCCTTCAATAAAATTAATAAAAGATTGATTTACAACTTTATTCCCTCCCGGTGTAGGATAGTTACCTGTAAAATACCAGTCGCCGGTATGTTCAGGTATAGCTTTATGCAAGTTTTCAATGCTTTGATATACTATCTCCAGGTCGGTGCGAATTTTATTTGTCTTAAGCATCCTGGCAATCTGGCCCGAAATCTGTTCCGGTGTAAAAGGCTTATATATCTCCCTTACATGGTTAATCACTTTTTCTTTTGGTATATCTTCCTGTTCTTTGCACATATTATACACCTTGTCTATGACATTTTGTTTCCCGGTATCCTTTAATAATTGGATAGCCGCTCTGAAAGCAATAAAATCGCTCAATTTTGCCATATCTATTCCATAGCAATCAGGATAACGTATTTGTGGTGATGATGATACTACCACGATTTTCCGGGGTCCAAGTCTGTCAATAATCCGGATAATACTATACTTGAGTGTAGTTCCCCGGACAATAGAGTCGTCGATTATAACCAGCTTGTCTTTTCCTTCCCTTATAGTTCCGTAGGTTATATCATAAACATGTCCAACAAGATGGTCTCTGTCTTTATCTTCGGAAATAAAAGTTCTTAGTTTAACATCTTTGACAGCAATTTTTTCCACCCTTGGCTTCATAGCAATTATATCATCAAGATTTTCGGCAGCAAGATTATCCTTAAGCTGAAGGATTTTCTTATTTTTTATCTTGTTCAAATATTTTTCAGCACCTTTAATCATTCCATAGAAAGCTGTTTCGGCAGTATTTGGGATAAAAGAAAAAACCGTGTTTTCCAGATCATAATCAACTGCTTTCAATATTTGAGGTGTTAGAAACTCACCCAGTTTCAACCTTTCCTGATAAATATCGCGGTCACTTCCTCTGGAAAAATATATTCTTTCAAAAGAACATGATTTTCTCAACTCCGGTTTTCTTATCTTTTCAACAGTAATCTTTCCATTATTTTTTGAGATCACTGCATATCCGGGAGGAATTTCTTCAACTTTTTCAATGGGCACATTAAAAACTGTTTGTATTACCGGTCTTTCAGAAGCTACTACTACTACTTCATCATCATAATAATAATATGCAGGACGTATTCCCCATGGATCACGGACGACAAATGCATCACCATGCCCTAACAAACCTGCCATTGCATATCCTCCGTCCCATTTCTTGCTTGCATTTTTTAGAATTTCAGTAACACTGATATTCTTTTCGATCAAAGGAGATATATCCATATTCAAATAACCCTCTCTCTTGTATCTTTCAAATAATATCTGGTTCTCCTGATCAAGAAAATGTCCCAGATTTTCAAGAATGGTTACAGTATCGGAAAAGTCTTTTGGAGTTTGGCCAAGATTTACAAGTTCCTGAAAAAGTTCTTCAACATTGGTCAGGTTAAAATTCCCTGCTAATACAAGATTCCTTGATTTCCAGTTATTTTCACGATTTACCGGGTGGACATAATCAATTTTATAGTTCCCGTATGTGCCATAACGGAGGTGTCCCAAAAACAATTCACCTGCAAATGAAAGATTATTCTTTGCCCAACCCGGGTCATTCAATCTCTCAGGCTTCTGCTCTTCTACCTTTTTAAACTCATCATTAATTTTATCAAATATACCCTGTATAGGATTGGAATTGTTTGAACGGTGCCTGAATATATACTTCTTACCCGGATCAAGTCCTGTCTTTATGCATACTACTCCGGCACCATCCTGTCCCCTGTTATGCTGCTTTTCCATAAGAAGGTATAGCTTCTCCAAACCATACCTCCAGTCACCATACTTAACCTGGTAAAACTTCAGTGGTTTTCGTAGCCGTATTAATGCAATACCACATTCGTGCTTAATAGAATCACTCATTGATAATCGTTTTCCGAACGGGGCATAAAATTACATATTTATTAGTAAATATCCACCCTCTAAGAAGGTGACTTTGAATTGCACCCATTGGGCGCTTTATTAATATGATCAAAGAATTATGGAAAGATGGAATAGTGGAATGATGGGAAGAAAATGGATGACTTTAAGAAACATTCCAATATTCCAACATTCCAATATTCCAATATTCCAATAATTTATATCATGTTTAACAAAAAAATATGACCATCATCAAAGAAGTTGGATTTCAAAGATTAATTAAAAGTAACTTGAACCGTCAAAACAATGTGTACAAAGTTTTTCTTTTGGTAGTCCGATAGCATCCATAAGTACATCAAGTTTCTGATACTTTAATATACAAAATCCTGAAGAAACAAAAACAACTTTGCCAAGTTAGACTATTTATACGTCATTATTAAGATCTGCAAAATGATATTTATTAACAAGTTTCTAATATATGTTGGCAAAAGGCAAAAAGCAGTTGGCAAGAAAGCAATAGGGCAAACATTTTATCATTTACGCATTTAAGCATTCTATCATTTAAGCATTATTTATTTAGCCAGTTATACAGAATTTGTTCTCCAAATGGCGTCATGTATGATTCGGGATGAAACTGTACCCTGCAAATATCCAAACTCATATGTGAGAATGCCATGATGATGTTATTAGATGAGCAGGCTGATATTCTTAATTCCGATGGAAATGATTTTGAGGCAACTGCCCATGAATGATAAAGTCCTGCCCTAAAAACAGGAGGAATTCCTGAAAATATTCTATCAGCAAGGTCTTTAACATATACATTTTTTTTAAATTCCGTGGCACACAGTTTCCATGTTATATAACTTTACTTCATAATACTGCGCGATAGCCTGAAAGCCAAGACAAATTCCAAAAATGCTTTTACTTTTGGTATATTTATCCAGAATTTTTTTCATAACACCCTCTGGTTCCAGTGTTTCAGGCCCGGGAGAAAAAATAATTTTATCAAAAACTGCAATCTTCTGTAAATTAATATCATCAACACTAATAACTTCAAGGTTATGATTATTAAATTTGCTAATCAGATTCACAATATTATAAGTGAAAGAATCCCGGTTATCTAATAACAATATGTTCATCACATCTCCCAAAATAAGAAAGACCATTAACAAAATAAATAAAATGGGAGCACAATCTATCCCTTTTTTGTTTATTATTGATTTTACCATGGAATCACCAATAGTTTATGCAGCAAATGAGATTCCGCAAAACGTATTATTTAAAACCGGCCTTCATAAAAATTATCGTGAATTGCAACAAACAAATAGTAAGTTTCATTTTACGAGTTTGCCCCCAAAATTATCAGAATACCGCGAAGCCTTCGAAAAGGTGATGGATAACATAAAACATGGCAACACTTATCTGTTAAACCTGACATTTCCATCCGGGATTGTGACTAATCTTAATCTTACTGAAATATTTTATCTAAGTAAAGCACGGTTTAAATTATTATACCGGAATGATTTTGTTGTCTTTTCACCTGAAATTTTTATTGAAATAAAGGAAAATAAAATATTAACCTATCCGATGAAGGGGACCATCGATGCTGATTTTCCGGGAGCAGAAGAAAAACTGCTTGCTAATGTAAAAGAATTAGCCGAACACAACACTGTTGTCGACCTTTTGAGAAATGATCTGGGTATTGTATCTGAAAATGTCAAAGTTGAAAAATTCAGATATATTGAAAAAATAAAAACCAGCCATGGAAACATTCTGCAATCAAGTTCCAAAATTAGCGGAAATCTCCCTTCTAACTATAAGAAAAATTTAGGAGACATAATTTTTAGCTTGCTGCCTGCTGGTTCCATAAGTGGTGCTCCTAAACTAAAAACCCTTGAAATTATCCTCGAAACAGAAACATACAATAGAGGCTATTATACCGGTGTTTTTGGTTACTTTGACGGCATAAACTTAGATAGTTGTGTGATGATTCGGTTTATTGAAAACCAGAATGAAAAGCTAATATTTAAGAGCGGTGGAGGAATTACCATGATGAGTGACCTTGACTCTGAATACCG
>JADFUQ010000471.1 GCA_015222065.1 Bacteroidota bacterium | reverse complement strand
GAATGATTAACTGAATATTATTGAGGAGAAAAAAATGTTTGAGGGTACAAGTGGTTTAGTAAATATGATTTTATCCATCGTCTTATTTCCCATGCATTTTCAGGGAGCTTTTATTGAGTTTGCCTGGGGCATAAATGATCCTTTCTGGATAATGATCGGAAAAAGAATATTAATCTTGTTGCCGGTCCTTGCTGTTATTACAGGATGTTGGCTCAGTATCGCATCTTCATTGACCGTGTTATTCAGACAAAACCGCCGTCAGTTTATCACCACACTGATCATTACCTGGTGGGATCTTGGAAAATCTATTGTCTCCTTCTGGGGAGGGATCATCAACTTTCTTTTTCGCTTTCTTGTTTCTATGACCGGAATGCTCAGGATATTAATACTTGGCTTGTGGTCATTGGTTCAGGAAATATTGTTTCTGCCCTTCAGATTGATCAGACAGATCTCACAGTCAATCGGTCGCTCATCCATTCCATGGATTGCCGTCATCATGACAATATTCTGGTGTCTGATTGAAGCGGCAATATTTACATTTGTTACGACACCTCTGGTTATCGATACTTTTTCAAATATCACCGGGGAACAATTCTCAGAAAATTTTATACGAATACCATTGTTCATCTTCCTGTTTTTTATCGTGCTTGGAAGCTATGCTGTCCTTTCTACGTTTGTTGATGCAACCAAAAAGAAGGAATTCTCAGCAATCCTCGGAATTGGGGTTATTGAAGTAATTGTACTATTAGTTGAAGTTGTCTTTTTATACCGTGAATTCGTCGATGCTTTAGTACCATGGTTTGCACAGTACTCTGAGAATTTTGAGCTGGGAATGTTTTGGACACTGGCCATTTCATGTTTTGCCTGGTTTGGAATCCGAAGTCTTTCCTGGTTCCTGTTTGCTGCCCATGGAACACCAACATTAATGAAAATTATTCAGGGCGCAGATTTAAGATCTGCGCAGATGGAACAAAGACCAGTAAAAGAACAGGTTTCTTTTTCAAATGGCTATCTGGATTCTTTGAAGGAGAACGCCGAGTGGATACAGGCCAAGGGAGAAGATCTTCTACAATCATTTATGTTGCCACCACTACAAGTTGTTGCAGCTACTGTTAACTTTTGTATACTTCTGATCAGTGGACATCATCTGTTTGAATTACCTTTGAAAAACTTTAGCGACGTTGCCGATTCAAAGCAGCTTTTTGAACAAATGATTCATGGCAATAAATCTATTAATAAAATGTATGGTGCAAAGGAGAATGTTTAAATGAAAAATTTTCTGAAATATGCAACGTATTTGATTGTTGTCCTGATTCTTTTTTCAGGATGCAATTTGAGCTC
Source organism: Bacteroidota bacterium (assembly GCA_015222065.1). Taxonomy (GTDB): domain Bacteria; phylum Bacteroidota; class Bacteroidia; order Bacteroidales; family VadinHA17; genus JADFUQ01. Next base: position 1,034 of record JADFUQ010000471.1, on the reverse strand, counting down.
AGAAAACTCCAAACCGCGACTTTCTCTTTTTATTGGGGTTGATATCAGCGGGTCCTATAAAAGTACTAAATATTTTGACGATTCGCTAGATTTCCTCGCTTATTATATTTACTGCCATCTGAACGGGCTGGGCGGGCTTGAAGTTCCTAATGTTCTATATGTCAGTTCGATCGGTGGAGCGAGAGCAAATGAACCGAAAACATTTTACCCGATACAAAGTTTTGCAAACAAAACAATTCCTGAGATTCGGGCGCAGTTAAAAGAGATTTTCCCTTCCAGGGTTTCAAATCCCTTTACGGATTATAATGCTTTTTTTAAACAGGTTGCGCAGACGGTTAAAAATAAAAATCTGGTATTAAGGCCCATCTCCGTTGTTATGCTAAGCGATGGCATCCCGGATGTTAAAGTAGAAGGTGGTACTGATTATCGTAGTATACGTGTTGAACCGTTAGAGAGACTGGCCAGGAATGTGACAATTCGTTTGTTATATACGACTGCAGATGTTGGAATGAAATGGCAAACAAAAGTAAAAAGACGCCGTGTAAAGATCTGGACCCAGGATGCAGAAGTATTGCGATCATGGAAGGATCCAAAAATTCTACTCGCTGAGAAACAGATCGGAGAGCAAGATTATTTTTTCAGTTGGGTAAAAGATAATGTGGATTTTGGTGTCCGATCCAGAAGAGTTGACTAGCCTTATTAAATCATTTCTCGCAACGACGCAGCGACGCAATGAGAATATTTATTTTATGTCGTCCCGTAGGGATCTATGCACTTGTCGGTACAGCTGTAGCAAGCACATGCAAAGATCCTAACAGGATGACAGGTAAAAATTTTGAATATTTGGATAAAGTATTTGATTAATATTTATTTCTGAAATGTAGCAGGCAATAAACTGAAAATGAAATGAACGAGATGATAAACAGATATATCCAGTAGGTATCAGAGTATATTCCTATTTGATAAGTTTCCCAGTAAGGCAATAGTAAATAAAGTTGTCCTCCATTCAGATAAAATTGAAAAAGATCAAAAAT
>JADFUQ010000065.1 GCA_015222065.1 Bacteroidota bacterium | reverse complement strand
GTAGTAAACCACAGATTTGAATTCGATTGTCCGGGTCCCTCAATATTTCCTTTTACTTTTCTTTTATTGAGAAATTCCTTTTGAGCCGAATCATCACAACCAAATACGAGCTGATTGTTCCAGCGGGCAAAGTCACCAATCACTTTAAGATAAGCAGAGCGAGGCCGTATTCCGGCAGTATTGTTACCTGAAAGAGATCCCGGGAAACGCCAGAACATCCCATGCATGGTCATTAAATAGTCAGGATTTTCGGGTGTGCCAATATCACGGATACGGGGCCACTCGGTATTCCATCCGTGGGCGCCATCATAGCTATGACTTGCTTTGGGCAAACGGAAAAAAGACCATTCTCCCAAATCGCGAACACCAAGCAGTAATGATTTATGATCCCAACCAGTTGCCCAAATTGGATCGGTTTCAGGATTTGCATTGCCATAAATACCTCCGGGACCAGTAACCTCCACAAACTGGTCACGGCGAACAATCTTCCAATCCTTACCGTTCCATTCAGCAAGTGCGCCTGCTTCAATATCAAATTTTTCAAGAGCTTCTTTTGAGGCTTCTCCATTGTTCGAGTAAACCAGGACACCCTGTCCGGAATAGAGTCCCTTACCATGGGCGCCCGGCAACAATGAATTTGATTCATTACTTTTTGTGTCATCCCTCTCTATATTTTTCACATTCCCGTCCTCATAAAGCATTGTTGTTTCAAGGGTATTTACATTAACCTCGTAAAATCCCTCTTCCATAGTACCGATATATATCGTTCCTTCCGGATTGATCAGATGACGTGCATTACCGGTATAACGCCCGGGAGTTTCGTTGTAAGGGATTGTTCGCACATTCCTCTCCGCATCAATCGCGTATGGACCGATGAAAAGCTGATTGCTTTCCTGATGGATCATCCGGTTAGCAGGTGTACCGCCAATGCTTTCGTCCCGAACAATTTGCTGAAGCCCGGGAGTGATCTCGTACAACTTATCAGAAGAGCCAAATGGCAAATGTGGTCCGTAAGTAATAACCCACAGCCGGTCAGCCCAGGGAACAACGGCTCCTGTACCACATTCACCCTCGTTATTGTAATAAGCCAGATGAGGATAAGTACCACTGATATTTACCAGCTTTTCTGTTTTCGTTTCCGGTTTGCAACTAACTAACAATAAAATTGATAATAAAACGAATAAAAAAATTATGTTTTTGAAAAAATTCATAATAATATTTTTAAAGAGGGTTATTTTTAATCATTTTCAACAATTAGTTCCATCTTAAGAGTTACCGGTTCGTTTTCAGGTCCGGTTGATTTAAGCGTTATAACATAATGTCCGGCTTTTTCATACTTATGTGTAGTTTCTTTTGAAATTTTATACCATAAAGAGTTATCTCCGAAATTAATATTTACATCTGAGGTAGTTTTGTCCAAACGGTTCCAGAATAAGACTTCCATTCCTGGTTTTATTCCCCTCACAGGATAATAGTATGCCCAACCACTTGCAATGTTTCTTCCCCTTTCAAGATCGAAAACCCGTACATACAGAAAATCCCTGTCCTGATAACCTTCGTTTGACTCAACAATTAGTTCTTCAGAGTACAATCCCGGTTGATTGTAAATAATTGTTGTTTTGAGCGCCTGTACGGTTTCTCCATTACTCAGGTTCCACCTGAAGCTTTTTAAAGGTAAATTATCACGGGTGATAGAACGAGTAGCATCTAATTCAACAGGTTCCCCGGTAATTGCAAAGCGGTATCCTCCGGCTATTGCCAACACCTGATCCGGATATTTTCGTAAATATGCTTCCATCAGGAAAGGAAAAGTACCAACTCTGATCCCTTTTAATGTGAGACCCACATGTAAATGGGGATCATCTTTCTGATTCCTTTGTCCGTTCCATGTCATTCCGGTTTCAGCGAGCACTGTTCCTGCTTTTACTTCAGTGCCAACAGTATATTCTTTGCGAATAGTTTCGATATTCATATGGGCAAGACGGCATTTAAAATAATCGTTACTTTCAACGGAAATCGCATTGGAACGACCATCACCATCGGGAAGTGGTGAAGAAGTAATTTTCCCATCAACCGGAGATACTACTTCCAGACGGTCAGGTATTGCTCCATAATCTTCTCCCCTGTGGTAATACAGTAAATTAAAAGGGACAAGTGATGACCATGTGTTATAGTAAACAGCGGAACGCCACCGGTAATCGTTAATTGGAAAAACAATGTATTCCGGTCCCCATGGTTCATTTTCCATACAGACAGCAATTCGTACCTGTTTAGTCATATCACCACATTTTCCGTATTTGGCGCTTTCATCCCATTGCTTAATGTTTTCAATATAAATCCGGAGTCCGTCTATTGTTACAGGCATTTGATAGGGACGGTGATATAACACTACTGCTTTCCCTGATATTTCCAGATCAACCCTGGCTTTATAATAATTCTGTTGTAATAGAGGTTTCCTGAACCAATAGTTAGGCTCAGTGAAAAGCTGTATTGAGTCAAGCTTTATTATTCTTTCAATAGTTCTGCCCTTATAGTTGCGAGTAATAAGCTGACTCTCCCCAGGATTCAATTCAAAGATGAATGGAAATCCCGGTTCGTCCATTGGCATAGGAGGACCACAATCATGAGGATAGTTTTTAACTTGCTTTAAAATGCCAACCTCGATATAAGAAGCTTCTTTTCCTTTGGACCATACCCGGTTAATGGAAGGTACAAAATCGGAATCTTTTGCTTTAAAAATGTTATCTATATATTTTTGCGGATTCCGGTCCACCAAAGGAAACCAGGTGTTTTGTACCTGGATCATGATGCGGTGCCCTTTTTTGAAAGAGTGTAAAACATCCTGGAGCGGAAATCTCACCTGAGTAACTTTCATGGGAACAAAAGGCTCGGGTTTTTCATAGCTGTTCCGGAAGCGTCCTCTGATGACTTCACTCCGAACCATTTGTTCATACCCTGCCATGTGTTGATGATCAGAAGTAAACTGGTTGTCTTTTGCATCATCAGGATATACATCAATGAGTTTAACTACCCAGTCTGCATCGGTCTGGCTAATAGATATATACAAATTGGCTATTGATTTGCCTGCCAGGGTTACATCCTGATGCAAAACATCGGTTTGGTAGGTGAGAACATCGGGCCTCCGGGAGGCGAATCGCTGGTCATCTGTCATATATTTTCGGGCCATGCCATGGACAATATCTTCGGTAAAGGGTACTGGCTTATTCGGGTCGCTGATGAACTCCCTGTAAGCCTGACCCTGTGATTGTGAAGTATACTTCAGGGTTCCGTCTCCCCGAAGGTACAGGCGTGTCTTCTCAAGATTGGCAGGGGGCCACTGATCAAATTCCACCCATTTGTTAAGTCCCGGGTCGTACATGATGGCTTCAGCTAGACGAGGATCCTTTTTATCCTTCAGATAGTGCATAAAAAAAGGAAATTCGATATGCTCCTGGTAGTATGTGGAAGGATCGGGGTCAGTTGAAAACATCACATTCCCCAGATGGTCTCCAAGGGTATGAATCCAACCGCCATGTTGCCAGGGGCCCATTACGATAGAGTTCACAGTATTAGGATTGTTTTTTTCAATAGTGGAATAGACATTTAAAGTTCCGTATAAATCTTCAGCATCATACCAACCGCCAACAATCAGAACAGCAGGCTTGATATTTTTTAAATGGGGCAGCAGGTTTCTTTTCTGCCAGAAATCATCATAATTCGGATGTTCCACAATTTTATTCCAAAAATCAATATTGTTGTGGAAAAACTTTGAGTTAACATTGGAAAGAGCACCCAGTTTGTCCAGGTAAAAATGATAGCCGTCAGGGGTTCCATATTCAAACCATTTGCCCTTGTGGGTAGTAGGTTGAGTATGTGGTTGTCCGAAAAAGTAGAGAAACCCGAAATATGGCAGGAAAAAAGCACCATGATGATGAAAGTCATCGAAAAACCAGTCGGCTATGGGTGCCTGAGGAGATACTGCCTTAATAGCAGGATGGGCATGAATGGCGGCTGTGGCACTGTAAAAACCAGGATAGGAACTGCCCCAGATGCCCACTTTACCATTGTTGTCAGGGATGTTTTTTATCAACCAGTCCACGGTGTCCCAGGCATCTGTACTTTCATCTATTTGTGTTTTGCTTTCCGTATAGTTATCCAATTCAGGACGCATGTTTACAAATTTCCCTTCCGACATAAACTGGCCCCTGACATCCTGGAAAACAAAGATGAATTTTTCATTAATAAAAAGTTGTGAATGATGGAGGCTTGCTTTTTTGTCTTTGCCATAGGGTCCAACCGAATAGGGAGTCCGGGTCATTAAAATTGGATATTTCCGGCTCCGGTCTTTGGGAATATAGACTGAAGTGAACAATTCAACCCCATCGCGCATGGGAATACGGTATTCAAATTTGTCATAATCATCCGAGGTGATCCCTTTTCTATCAGGTAAATGAATTCGGATAGTTTCATTCCTCAGATAATTACTATATCCGGCAGACAGTATCATCAAGGTAAAAAGAAGGGGTAGAAAAATGAATCGTTTCATTTGTGTTTGTTTTAGTTACTTATGTTTCGAACTTGCATTAATATACATAAAATCAGTTGATTGCAATCTGATTTCATAATACAAGTATTTGTTTCTAACACCATATTCAACTGCGAAACTTTAGTAAAAAAAGAAATCGGGATACAAAAAAAAAATACAACACATTATAACCCTATTTCAAGATTAACACCCAGTCGTTATTAATACCAGGGGTACCCGGAGGGTCGAATATATAACTTCCATTGCCGGTAACAAGTCCTGTCTGGAACGGGGTGAGTTTGTTTAATTCCTCGCCGTTCACCCACCATTTACCGTTGCGGGGGCTAAACCAGTAAACATTCATCTTGCTATTATAAAGGAGAGACAAGTCGAGAGTTATTTCTCGTCCATTGGCACTGTATGCCATCGCCCAGGTGCCATTGTCTCCACGTATTGCCGTAATACGGTCAGAAGAACCGGGATCATCCTTTTTTCTGCCTGCTTGATCCCATTCACCATCACCATAGGTGCTACCCCGATCACCAATAATAAGATCCTGATCAGGCATCCGGTCGAGGAATTGTGTATCTGTCCATATTTCACGGGCGACAGTATAGAGGTGAGCCATTTGCCCGGCAGCAGGTAACATAGCCAGATCCCGCCAATTAGGAGGGAATTTCCATATATCGGAACCGTATGTATTCCCAAACCCGCCGGCGAATACTGTCTGGTAAGCCTGGTTACGTACGCCCCACTCACTTATCCTCCCCTCATAACGCCCTTCGAACAACCAGGTTGGCTTAGCCGGTACCAGGCTGTAGTCATGCGGCACCGATACCACCTGGTCGTATGGTGTATCCTGTATCGAGTTAAAGACAAGCCATGGGTCGTTATGAAACCATTCAGAGGAGTTAGGCGCCCATTTACGCGGGTGGAATGAAATTAATACATTGCTGTAATCGGCTTTCCCATCCTGGTTGTCCACACCATTTGCCCCGTCAGCCAGTCCCTCAGCCATGGCACGCCACACCTCACGATAGTCATGCAATC
>JADFUQ010000470.1 GCA_015222065.1 Bacteroidota bacterium | reverse complement strand
ATTGATGAAATACAGATCTTTTCCATCTGCAGAAGAGTACTCAATAGGGATGTACTGAATCATACCCCCAACTTTGCCATTATTATCAAGAGCTATTTTTACTCCAAGCCCTTTGTTTTTCATCTTATTATACCAGCATTCCTTATGATTTCCTGCCTCTTTCATTTCATCACACCAATCCTCAAGGCATACATAGTACAACTTCTTATGTTCCTCTGTTAAATCAATTACTTTCATTTTAGCTTTTTTATTAATTTTTTGAACAATAATTTATTCATCAAAAAAGATTATATAAAGGCCTTTAAATTTACGAAAATATTTTTGTTCAAATCAATTTAGCGCTACATCCGAAATGGAAATAATATACCTGTAGATTTTTGTTTTATGCAAGGATAACGTTATTAATTATTTATCGCCTACAGCGAATAATTAACTATTGTTAATACTGTGCTACAATAATTTAACCGCTACACGGTATATTCTGATAACTACCTCCGGATATTTCAATGAATCGTCAGGGACGAAACTTTAGTTAGTTAGTTTAGTTTAAGATACACAAATTAGAACATAGCCTATTAATTACGTTATTATTTTTTAATGTTATTTATTTTAACGTATCGGAATTTAACTTCGTTAGTAAAAACAAAGACTGAGGCTAAGGCTAAGGCTGAGGTTAAGAAAGGTACGAGATTTTAAAAGTTTGAGGCATGAATAATAAAAGATGGCATACAAAGATTTTACGGAGTATAAATGCATAAGAATTATGTATGAATAAAGGCTAAAAAGTTTATATGTGCAATTAGAAACCTTTACTCCCTTAGCCTCAGCCTTAGCCTTAGCCTTTACGAATAACCAAAATTAACATAATACTTATCGAATATTGCTTTTTTAATTACTTTAACGAAGCTATGTTCTTCTTAACTAATGTACAGATCAAGAATAGTGAAAAGGGCGAAAATAACACTGGCTATGCCGTTGGTTGTAAAGAATGCAAGATTAATTCGGCTCAGGTCATTGGGTTTTACCAGGAAGTGCTGATAGGTAAGTAAGATTAGAAAAATTGCAGATCCGATCCAATAGTAAACTCCCATGTGAGCAATAAGTCCGGGTGTTATTACAAAACCAGCAGCAAGTAAATGAAATATGTTCGAAACCCACATAGCTTTTTTCTTGCCTATAGCAGCCGGAATTGATTTGAGTTGAAGTGATTTATCAAATTTTTCATCCTGTAAGGAATAGATAATATCGAATCCGCTTACCCAGAAAAGCACTACCAATGAATACAGGACAGGTATAATATTGAACTTGCCTGTTACAGCCAGATAGGCACCAATCGGCGCCAGTGATAAGCCCAAACCGAGTACAAGATGACTGAGTGATGTGAATTTTTTTGTAAAACTATATCCCAGGATAATAAATACTGCAACAGGTGATAGCCTGAATGTGAGCCTGTTGATAAAATAAGTAGCAATAAAAAACAGCATCACATTGATGATGACAAAGAGTAGTACAGATCTGGCTTTAATTATTCCGGCAGGAATTTCACGTAGAGCTGTACGGGGGTTTTTTCCATCAATTTCTTTATCTGCATACCTGTTAAAAGCCATAGCTGCATTACGGGCGAAGATCATACATAGAATTACCAGGATAAAAGTAACATAGTTAAGTTCTGCTTTAGTTAAGCGGACTGCAACAAAAAAGCCGATCAGGGCAAAGGGCATTGCAAATACTGTATGACTGAACTTCACCATCGAAAGATAGTTGTTCATACTGTTCAATGATTTTCTCATCATTAATCTCTCTTTTCCTGTTTAACTTAATAGCAAATCCTGATAGATTTCGTAGTTTTCTTTATCAAAAATAACAAATATTACCTTTTCTATCTCAGGGTGTTGGTTAAGAAAAGAGGTGACAGTAGAAATGGCAATTCCTGCTGCTTTTTCTTTTGGGAAACCATATATACCGGTACTTATGTTAGGGAAGGCAATTGTTTTTAATTGATTTTCAGAAGCAATTTCGAGACTTCTTTTATAGCATGAAGAAAGCAAACTCTCTTCCTCCTTTTTCCCTCCCTGCCATACAGGACCAACTGCATGAATTACAAAGCCGGCAGGAAGATTATGTCCTCCTGTAATTTTTGCATTACCTGTTTCACAGCCGTTGAGTTTTCTGCATTCTTCAACCAGTCCGGGACCGGCTGCCCGATGTATTGCGCCATCAACACCACCGCCTCCAAGCAGTGATCTATTGGCTGCATTAACAATAGCATTAACCTGCAACCTGGTAATATCACCTTGAATTATTTCTATTCTGTCTTTCATGTTTATCTGATCTTTGCTCCAAGCTCTTTTTCAAAAGTGCGGATAAAATTTTGCATGGTTTTGTCTATCCTCTTATCTGTTAGGGTTTTCTCAATATCCTGGAGGTAGAAACTTACAGCATAAGACTTCTTGTTTTTGCCGATTTTTTGATCTTCAAAAACATCAAAAAGGTTTATCTTTTTCAGTAGTTTCTTTTCGGTTTTCCAGGCCAGCTTTTCTATCTGTGAGAAACTGACAGATTTATCAAGAAGAAGAGCCAGATCACGTTTTACTTCCGGGAATCTGGGAATTTCAGAATAAGAGATATCATTTTTTACCATGAGATTCAATATTGTATCCCAAAAGAAAATACCATAATAAACATTCTGGTCAATATCGAAATTCCTGGTTATGGTTGGTTTCAATTGTCCAAATTCAACAATTGTTTTGTCAGATACAAGATATTTAAGCCCTTCGGAAAAGTAGTGTGCCCCGGAAGGAACTGATTCGATATCTTTAGTTGTAATACCTGTTCGTTTAAGTATTCTTTCAATATATGACTTAAGGTGAAAAAAATCGGTTGGTTTATCCTGACTGGTCCAACCCGGTTCATTTTTTTGTCCTGTAGTAAATAGGGCTAAATGTTCTTGTTCACAGTAATTGTCAAGTTTATTATCAGAGTCCTTTTCAATCTTATAATAGCAGTTTCCAAATTCAAACAGCTTCAGGTTATTTATTTGTCTGTTAATATTATATGAAATGGATTCCAGTCCACCATATAACAAGGTCTGACGCATTACGTTTAGGTCAGAACTTAGCGGATTATATAATCTTACTGTATTTTGCTCAGGGAAATCGTGATTATCTTTATAATAATCATAACTGGTTATTGAGTTACACATGATTTCGAAAAATCCCTGGCTTGATAACATATCTGATACTATATTCCGGATTTTTTCTTTATCAGGTTTGGGGATAGCAGAGACCGTAGATACTATCTTGTCGCTAATTTCAATATTATTATATCCGTAAATTCTTAAAATTTCCTCTATTATGTCTGCTTCGCGAGTTACATCAACGCGGTAAGCGGGGACTTCAAGACTTAGAATATCATCTTTTTCACCGGTTATTTTAATTTCAAGAGCAGATAGTATTTTTTTAATTACTTCAGTATCAATTTTTTTGCCAACCAGCCGGGTCAGATTTTTGTATGACAGTTCCACAATGTGGTTATTTATTGGGGATGGATAGTGATCGACAATATCAGAGGATATTTTTCCACCGGCAATTTCCTTTATTAATAATGCTGCACGCTTTAGTGCATATATTATCATATCAGGGTCAACTCCTCTTTCAAAACGAAACGATGCATCAGTATTCAGAGCATGTCTTTTAGCAGTTTTTCTAATATAAACCGGGTTAAAATAGGCGCTTTCGAGAAAAACATTTTGTGTTCCTGCTTTTACACCCGAATCAATACCTCCAAAAACTCCTGCAATACACATTCCATTTTCTTTATTACAGATCATAAGATCATCATGGTGCAATTCCCTTTCTTCTTCATCAAAGGTAATAAATTTTGTACCCTCAGTAAGTGTTTTAACAATAACCTTGTTGCCTGTTATTTTGTTTGTATCAAAGGCGTGCAATGGCTGTCCTGTTTCATGCAATACATAATTTGTTATATCAACAACATTATTAATTGGGATTAATCCAATGGATTTTAACCGGTTTTGAAGCCATAACGGGGAGGGTTTAACATTTATTCCTTGTATGGTTAAACCGGAATATCGCAGACATGCTTCCCTGTTTTTAATCTCAATTTCAATTGGCAGATCGTGATTATCTACCTTGAAATTATCAACTGATGGTTTCACAACGCAGGAAACTCCTTTTTGTTTCAGGAATGCTGAAAGGTCGCGGGCAACTCCGAAGTGTGAACCGCCATCTATTCTGTTTGGTGTAAGGCCTATTTCAAATATTGTATCAGATTCAATCTTAAAATAATCTTTTGCCGGGATTCCAATCTTAGCAGTTTCATCCAATACCATAATACCTTCGTGAGATGCACCGAGTCCAAGTTCATCTTTTGCACAAATCATTCCTTCAGATACTTCACCTCTTATTTTAGTTTTTTTTATTATAAACTCCTTATTGCCTGAATAAAGGGTTGTTCCAATTTTTGCTACAGGAACTTTTTGTCCGGCAGCAACATTGGGTGCCCCACAAACTATACGAAGAAATTTCTCTGAACCTATATCAACAGTTGTAATAGTTAATTTATCGGCATTTGGGTGTTTCTCAGAAGTTTTAACTTTACCAATAACAACTCCCTTCAAACCACCCTTAACCGATTGGAAAGATTCAACTCCCTCAACCTCAAGACCAATGTCAGTAAGGATTACCGCCATTTCTTCAGGATTAAGGTCTGTTTTAATATATTCTTTCAGCCAGTTGTATGAAATTTTCATAGTATATCAGGTCATAATGATTTGAAAAAACAAAAGTAAGGAATTTTGTGCAAATCCCATAAACAGCAATAAAATAAGGATATACAGAAAACCTTAAAACGTACTCGCCAACTTGTAACTTGACTGGATTTCAATATATTTGTAGCTTAATAATAAAGACAAAGGCAAAGGGAAGGCTGAGGCTGAGGCGCGTCCTCAACCTTAGCCTTAGCCTTTATCTTAATAAACAAAGTTAAATTCCGATACATTATATTATGAAGAAAGAAAAACTGATATTAGTTACAAATGATGATGGGGTTGAGGCCAAGGGCTTGAAATCTTTAATTGAAACTGTCAGGGAATTTGGCAAAGTGATAGTTGTAGCACCTGAAGAAAGCCAGTCGGGAATGTCGCATGCAATAACTACCAAACTTCCTATACGGGTACAAACAGTGAAAAAAGAGGAAGGATTAGAAATATATAGTTGTTCCGGGACTCCTGTGGATTGTGTTAAACTGGCGTTAAATCAGTTATTGGAGAAGAAACCGGATATGCTGGTTTCAGGCATTAATCATGGCTCAAATGCCTCAGTAAGTATTGTTTATTCCGGAACAATGGCAGCTGCTATTGAAGGGGGTATTAATAAGATCACTTCTATTGGTTTTTCATTGCTTGATTATTCTGGTGATGCTGATTTTGAAACAGCCGGGATTTATGTCAGACGCATAATTAAGAAAGTTTTTATGAATGGCATAGAAGAAGGTATATGCCTGAACGTTAATATTCCCGTTGGAAAAGAAAATGAGTTGAAAGGAATTAAAGTATGCAGGCAAACAGATGGATATTGGCAGGAAGAATTCGAAAAGAGAATTGATCCCGGTAAACGGGAGTATTATTGGCTTACCGGCTATTTTAATAACTCCGAGCCACTGGCAGATGATACTGATGAATGGGCACTTCAAAATAAATTTGTATCTGTAGTACCAATCCGGATCGATTTTACATCTTATTCCAGGATGAAAGAATTAAAGAAATGGAAGTTTTAACTAATCAGATGGCAGTTTGCAAAAGGCAGTTGGCAAAATACAGATTTACCTAAAAATATAGATATATTAGTATTTAATCATTTTAGCATTCAATCATTCAATCATTCAATCATTTACGCATTTACTTATGCAGGAAATTCAAAAAAACAAGAAACCAAATCTGGATACTACTGTCACAGGAATGTTGTCCGGAATATTTGTGCCAATTATTACTTTTGTGATTGTTTATTTTGTCCTATCAGGCAATCAAACACTGAATGACTATCTACAACGTCTTATTGATCGAAATATACAAGGTCACTTTATAAGTATTTCAGTTATTCCGAACCTGTTAGTTTTTTTTGTTTTTATTTGGCTTAATAAAATGAAAGCTGCCAGGGGAGTTTTATTAAGTACTTTTTTTTGGGCTTTTATAATTTTGGCAATCAGGCTTTTCGGATAATTCCGGAAGGTATTTGAAATCTGAACTTGTAACACGAAACACGTAACTCGTAACACTTTGGACATTTAATCATTCTAACCATAAGGCATTGAATATTTACTAAACATGAGATATTACATTATTGCAGGAGAAGCATCAGGAGATCTTCATGGTTCAAATCTTATGAAAGAGTTGAAGAAGAGAGATCAGAATGCTGAATTCCGGTTTTGGGGTGGTGACCTTATGTTAGAGCAAGCTGATAATATTGTCAGGCATTACAGGGAGCTTGCTTTTATGGGATTTGTTGAGGTCTTCCAAAATCTTGGAAAAATTATACGTAACATTCGTTTTTGTAAAAAAGATATTAACAGTTTTAAACCCGATGCAATAATATTAATTGACTATCCCGGATTCAATCTGAGAATTGCACGTTTTGCAAAGCAACAAGGTTTCCGCGTGTATTATTATATATCACCAAAGGTATGGGCATGGAAACAATCACGTGTAGAAACAATAAAAACATGTGTCGATAAAATGTTTGTGATTTTTCCATTCGAAATTGATTTTTATAAGAAACATAATTTTGATGTTGATTATGTTGGAAACCCCATTCTTGATTCAATAGATAATAAAATTAAATCTATTGTATCAAAACAGGAATTCATTACAAATAATAGTCTGGATGAGAAACCTATAATTGCCCTGTTACCGGGAAGCCGTAAACAGGAAATTAATAAAATAATTCCAGTGATGCTTGAATTAGCTGGTCAGTATCCTGAACATCAGTTTGTTATTGCTGCCACTTCAGCAATTTCACCAGATTATTACAGATCACTTGTCCCGGATGATAGTGGTATTAATATAGTTTATGATCAAACCTATGCTTTGCTTAAATATTCTTTTGTTGCTGTTGTAACATCGGGAACAGCCACACTCGAGGCAGCTTTATTGAATGTTCCTGAAGTTGTCGGGTACATAGCCAATAAATTGTCTTATCTGGTAGGCAAAAGGTTTGTTAGAGTTCCTTACATTTCGTTAGTAAACCTGATTATGGGAAAAGAAGTTGTCAGAGAGTTTATTCAGGATGAGATGACAGGTATGACTATAAAAAAAGAGCTTGACCGGTTATTATTTGATATTAAATACCGTGAAAATATGCTGAAAAATTTCAGGGAACTGAAAAAAACGATAGGTAAACCCGGGGCTTCAAAAAGAGTAGCCGAACTGATACTGAAGGAAATGGGAAAAGTAAAATAAAATGAAGCATAAGTATTGGATATTAATACAGTTGCATATATTTCTTTTGCTTTTCCTGAATATTTCTTGTTTAGCTGAAAGAATAACTATCAGTCTGTACAACGACTATAATCTCCAATCCGTAATAATTTTGCCTGAATCCAGTCCGTTTGGTGTAACACTTGACAATTACATGAATATGATTATTAAGCCCGGAGATACTTTATATCTTTCATTAAAAGGTGATTTTCTAGATGTGGTAAAGCTAAATGGTTTTCACAGAACTTGCCGTGAATTCAGAATGACGGGAATAAATGATGATGCAACTTTTAAGGTTAATCCGGTAATTCCGGCTCTTGAGGAACGTGAATATGATGATGATATTATTGTCAGTTTAGATTTCAACAGGTTATTATTGGTGAATAATGTTCAGGTTGAACAATATTTGGCAGGCGTTGTGTTATCTGAAGGTGGTCCGGGCGGATTGCCTGAGTACTATAAAACACAAGCAATTTTGTGCAGAACCTATTTATATAAGCATAAAAACAAACATATTGAGGAAGGATTCAACCTCTGTGATGGTGTTCATTGCCAGGTATATAAAACACGGGGGAGTCAAATCGAAAAAATAATTAAGGCAATAAATGAAACGACTGGTCTGGTTATAGTTGACCGAAATTCTGATCTCATTACTGCAGCTTTCCATTCAAATTGTGGTGGTCAGACAAGTAATTCAAAAGATATATGGTTAAAATCCTTTCCTTATTTTCAAAGTATCAAAGACCCGTACTGCTATAATGGGTATAATAGTACCTGGACAAGAACTATTTCTGTTGAAGAATGGTTAAATTATCTGAAAGAAAATGGTTTCAGGGGCAATGATGTAAATTCCGTTTCGTTTGAATTTAAACAACCTGTTAGGAAAACTCATTATATTGTTGATGATTTTATCCTGCCGTTAAAAAAGATCAGAAACGACTGGAACCTGAAGTCATCTTTCTTTAGTGTAAACTATAAGGATAATCAAATAGTTTTGAGAGGGAAAGGGTACGGTCATGGGGTTGGACTTTGCCAGGAGGGTGCTATGGAAATGGCGCGTCAGGGTAAAAACTTCCGGCAGATTATTAGTTTTTATTACAAGGATGTTGAAATTAAAGAAATTACTACGGAATAATATCAGGTAAAATTTTACTTTTTACTTTTGCTTTTATGCTTTTCACTTTTGTCTTTTTACTTTTTACTTTTGTCTTTTTACTTTTTACTTTTGTCTTTT
>JADFUQ010000469.1 GCA_015222065.1 Bacteroidota bacterium | reverse complement strand
GGCGTCCGCAGGGAGGACATGAAAAAGATGATCCTTGCGACAAGGGGCAAAGTGTTTACTGAGAAAACCTTGGATCGTCTTGTTGAATGTACCCGCTTGAGAGAATTTAAAACATCTCCATAGTAAGACAGGAAAATGGCATAACAATGGGATTAACTCGGATTTGAAAAAGCTGGCGCTTTTTCAAACCGGTTATCCCAAACGTTAGGGGCGTGGTAATGAAGAAAACATTTTTATCACTCATCAGTAAGCCGTACTGGAACTTTATAGCGGTTATTTTCGCTATATTTGGATTTTTTGGAATATCTAACAGGCAGCTTATACAACTTTTGAGCAATGATACCTGGATAATGGACGCGACCAAGTGGTCATTAATTTCTGGAGCTTTTCTTTTTGCCATTCATGCATATGTACGAGCAGAAAAGAATAGAAAGAATTTAATAAATATTAAAACTTCTGCCTACGACGAAGCATACAAACGTTTTACTAAGCTGCTAAGCTATACCATTGGTCGATATAATGGATATTCCTCTAATTTAGCTCCAGAGGAACGTAAATACACCAAGGTTGGGGTTTTGGAAAGTATGAATGAAGTAAAAGCCGTAACATCGGAGCTTTTTCCACTTTCTGGTAAACATGTTCGATCTATATTATCAGAAGCAGGAACTGAATGGCTTAATGATGTTCATTCTTTTGGTAAAACAGCTCCTTCAATTATGGAAAAAATCTCGGAAGCAGCATTTAAAGATAGAACTTAAGAAAATCGTACCCCTTCACACATAACGCCGCCTAACAAGGCTTTTGCAGCGGAGCGCAAAAAGCCGCGCCCGCTGAAAAGCGACGTTACACTCAAAATGAAAAATACATATTACAAATTTAAAAACTGGTATCATGGCTATAAACCATATTCTATCAAAAAAATATTTGAGCACCAAAATCTACGATACCTTAAAGAGAAAGAAGGCCTTCCTGATAGATTTCAACCTCCCTTAATTGCTAAAATCTTAAATTCCCTGGGTTGTTTTTGGTTTCATAATTGGCAATTTTTAATAAAAACCATTATCACTATAATTGGTCTTTCTATTGCAATAATTGGTCTTTACTTAAAATTTAAAGGAAAAATATAACCAACAATGCAACACCAACCGACAAAAACAACATTAAATCTCCACCAGACTTATCCATAATATTTAGTGTAACAAATCACTTGAGCCGACCTGCGAAGGTCGGTGATTTGCGTTTAATTATTAGTTATGCCACATCACAACGTGGCGGCTCAGTTCAAACGTTATACGACCCAAGGAAATGGATAATGGCAATAGATATTAATATAGAAATTAAAGCTGGGTTTTTCCAACGATGGATGTCCGTTGGCCAAATGAAAAAATGTTTAGCTCAGCTTGAAAACACTGATATTCTTTACCCCAGTAGAGTAGGCAATTTGGCAGTTGTGCGTGATTCCGACAGGCTAATAATGATAGGATATATTGATTTTAATGAGGAACAATTTGAGTCTGTATAACAAAACACTTGAGCCAACGGAAGAAAGCCGTGCGACTTCGGGCAGGCCAGAGTAAAGCAAAAGTCATCACGCCGTAGCTCAGTTCAGACGTTAGGACAACGGATACAAGAAATGAAACTTGGAAGATTTCTACTTAAAATTCGGCTAATGAGTGGCAAATGCACACAATGTAAATGTAGAATTCCCGATGACGACCTATCAAACTCGATCACTGGAAGTAAGCTCATTTGTAAGAGCTGCAGAAATGATGGATATTATGACGGACGTTGTCCAATTTGTAATGGTGGTAAGAAAAAGACAGTTGATTTAAGG
>JADFUQ010000064.1 GCA_015222065.1 Bacteroidota bacterium | reverse complement strand
AGCTCTTTTATTAAAACGGTAAAAGTGGCAATACAGGGGAAATACATAGTGAGAACAACCGAAGCAATAATCATCTCCTTCATTGTCAGGTCTAGTGGCACCAGCATCCCAACCGCCACATCTTTGCGTAAAAAACCAACAATTAGTGCTCCCACTGCATCAGAAGGAAGTCCCATGATTCCTGTGATTAACGGTTCAGTTAGCCCACCAATAAACTCAATAATACCCAAAGAATATAAAATATTTACTATCAGAACACCTATCAGAACATAGGGTATAGCTTCTTTGAGAAACCAGCGGATTCTCATCCATAATTTCTTAAATAAGGCTTTGAAATAAGGCATTCGGTAGGGAGGTATTTCAACAAAGATTTCCGGACTTTCACCTTTGACCGTCCGGTTCAATATTAGACCAAGAATTATCCAGACAAGAAATAAGGTTCCAAAGACAGCTGCCAGAGCGATGGCGCCGTGGGATCCCACTAATCCGAAAATCATCGCTGTCTGTGCCATGCAGGGAACAGCTATTGCCATCAGAGTAGCGGCAATAAATTTTTCTCTTCTTGTTTCCAGGATGCGTGTAGCCATTGCTCCCGGAACATTACACCCCAGTCCCAATAACATCGGTATAATCGCCAGGCCGTGGATCCCCAGTTTATGCATTAAATTGTCTACCAGCACGCCTAGTCGGGGAAGATAACCGGAATCCTCCAGAAAGCTGAGTGCGAAATAAAAAGAGACAACATAGGGCAAAACCATTCCAATAGGAACAAACAGCCCGGTTGTCAGAAGACCAAGAGATTCCACAAATTCTATCTGTCCATCTACCAGTTTCCCGATCAATAATCCATGTAGAAAACCGGAATTTCCTAAGAAATCAGAGATTTTCATCACCAGCGGCGCCCACAGCTCATTAAACAAAGGTTCAAAAAGGTAAGTAATTAAGCTTTCTCCAATAAATCGAATAATTGTAAAAGAAGCTAAAAGAATAAAAATGGCCACCGGGATCCCGGTCAGAGGGTGGATTGAAATATCTTCGATTCTTTCAAAAAAAGTATGATGTCTGTGCGAGAGTGTTTGAGTTTGAGATAAAATATTACCGATCTCCTCCCACCGGTGTTCATCGTTAAAATCGAACTGGCTTTCCTTTGCTTCTTTTAGACGATTAACTAATCTGTTTATTCCCTCACCGCTAATTGCACTGGTCGAGATTATTGGTACCTTCAGCAGTTTTTCCAATTTTTCCACATCGATATGTACGCCAACATGCTTCGTTTCATCCCAAAAATTAAGAGCGATGATGATCGGTACTTTTTTCTTTAGAAGTTGAAGTGTTAAATTTAGATTTCTCTCCAGATTAGTAGCATCAATCACAATGACAAAAATACTATCATTATTAGTGATTGCCTGATCCATCATAGATGTCGCGACTTCCTCCGCTTTCGAGGTTGGCTTAAACGAATAGGTACCAGGCATATCAATTACTTCCGTTTTAGTGCCATTCATCCGTAAATACCCCTTGCTGTATTCGACAGTTGTTCCGGGATAATTTGAAGCAACGACATGAACACCTGTCAGACGGGAAAAAAGGGCGCTTTTACCAACATTGGGATTACCAATAAGAAATATTTTTTTCATGTATTCTTACCATCAACAAGTATTTTCTTGGCCATACTGTGACCAATAGCGATTTTAGTGCTCCCAATTTTAATCGTTACCGGCCCTCTCAAAATCTGTGCAGATAATTTGATAATCCGGGATCCAACCCGTAATCCAATGGCATCAACTTTTTCCCTGAAACGATGTCCCCCATTAATTTCCACAACTCTAACCGTCTCTCCACTAGTAATTTGTGTCAGATCTTTTATATCCATCTATATTTTCCTTCTATATTTATTTCAGTAATCAGGCAATGATCGAACCATCCCGGAAAGATTTTGTCCTTATTTCCTTCATGATATTCACCGACCATTATGTTTAAAAAAACAATCTAATTCACACGCATCACATTCTTTGGTTGAAGCACAAAGACAGTTAAACGCTTCTAATCCCTTTCTGAACTTTACGACATCAGGTTGACCGGATAAAAAGTATCCCATAAAAGTGATTAGTTTCTTACCGGTTGGCTCGCTTAAGAGGTGCTCCACCTTACAAGCTTCGATTTCTGCTTCCTGAGAGGACAGATCGAGAACTTCCCGGAAAAATTGTTCCACAATACATCGTTTGGAGAGAACCGAATTTACCAGTTCCTCTCCTTTCTTCGATAAGTTTAAAAAACGATTTTTATCCTCTCTGACAAAACCCTTATCCCTTAGCTTTGTTACCGTTACAGAGACACTGGACCGGCTGATATTCAGGTGATGTGCAATATCAACAGACCTTGAATATCCATGTTCCTTGAGTAAAGAATTTATCGCCAGTAAATGGTGAATACTGCTGTGTGTTAATTCTGTTTGTTCAAATTTTTTCCAGACATCTTTCATAATTATACCCATATAACATTTGTTAGATACATTTAACAAAATATAATCAATTGACTGACGACAAGCAAGACAGTTAAGATGAAAATCAGAAGAAAATTGGAAGATATATTGCGATGGATTAACCTGCTCCGATAAAAATACGCCAGATCTGAGCGACAAAGAAACAAATAGCAATTCCCATAACAAGGGGTAAAAATGTTGATATAGCTGTCCATTTTATACTTTTTGTTTCTTTGTATATCGTATAGATGGCTGTAGAACAAGGATTATGAACAAGGCTAAAAAGCATTAGATTAATGGCCGTCAACAGTGTCCATCCCCCGGCGGCAAATAGCTCTGTGTAGATCTGATAATCATCCAGTTCAAACATTACCCCGGCTCCTTCTCCAACCCCGGATGCTTTTAATATCATCACGGTTAGCATAAGTATGGTCGGTATCACTATTTCATTGGCCGGAATAGCAATAATATAGGCAAACAAAATAACACCATTCAGACCAAGCAACAATCCGAAGGGATCTATAAAATTTACGATATGTTCTCCGATACTTTGATCACCAATCATAACATTTGCACTTAACCATATAACCGCCCCGGCAGGTACGGCAAATATTATTGCCCGCCATAAAACAAAGATTGTTCTGTCAATAAGTGAGGTATACAGCGTTTGAAGTATTTTGGGTGGACGATATGGTGGTAGTTCCAGACTAAAGGTAGAGGCTTCTCCTTTTAAAATTGTTCTGGATAAAAACCAGGAAGTCACAAAAGTCAATATGATACCCAGCAATGCTACCGCCACAACGGCTGTGGCAGAAACTAGACCACCAAGAGCCGCCGGCACCATAGATCCGATAAATAAGGATGCAATCAATATTTGTGTTGGCCACCGCCCGTTACACAGTGAGAAATTATTCGTAATAATTGCAATCAATCTTTCCCGTGGACTGTCAATCACTCTGGTGGCAATAATTCCTGCAGCATTACAACCGTATCCCATAGCCATTGTTAGAGCCTGTTTCCCATGGGCACCAGCCTTCTTAAACAAGCTGTCCAGATTAAATGCCACCCGGGGTAAATACCCAAAATCCTCCAAAAGGGTAAAAAGTGGAAAAAATATTGCCATTGGCGGTAACATAACGCTTATCACCCAGGCCATGGCCAGATAAATTCCGTCGATTAATAAACCGTCAAGCCACAAAGGCGTCCCGAAATAGGCTGCAACATCTTTCAAAACCGGATGGATCGTATCAATCAGAAAACTGGCAAGAAGAGCGGATGGTACATTTGCCCCGGAGATTGTTATCCAAAAAACGATGGTTAATATCAACAACATAATGGGGAAACCTGTCCACCTGCTTGTTAACAAACGATCCAATGTACGATCCCAATCAAATCTTGGTTTCTCATCTACTTTTGTAACTACCTTTTCAGAGATTTCTGCGGCATCCTGATAAATAGATTCTAGCAATGAATCATGCAGATTTTCCCCAAGATCCCAGCGAAGTGAATTTGCTGTTTCCAGAATCTCCTCATCAGTGATCTTATTTTTTTCTATGATATTATCTACCTGATTTTTCATAAGTCTATTTAGTTTCTGTGTTTTCAATTCTTTGATATAAATTATCCAGTTCACCTTTTTTGACCGCTTCGATTATTCGGGGATCACCCTCAAGTAACCGAAGCGCTATCCAGTGAGCATTTGAAATTCCGCTGAACCTGTTTTCTATCTTTTCAACTAATTGTGATACCGCACGTTTGAGCGATTTTGATCCACTTGTAATGTGATGTGGTTTACAGACATATAAACCATTTGCCACTTCATGGATGGCTCTGAGCAATTCATCGATACCTTCACCCTTCCGTGCACTTGTGGGGATAACAGGGACGCCTAATTCCTTTGACAATTTTCGTTCATCTATACGCAATTGATGTCGGCGGGCTTCATCCATTAAATTCAGACAAATCACAATCCGATCAGTAATTTCAAGAATCTGTAAGGTTAAGTTAAGATTTCTTTCAACACGGGTTGCATCCATTACAATTACGGTTACATCGGGTTTCCCAAAAAGAATAAAATTACGGGCGACCTCCTCATCCGTACTTGTAGACAGAAGAGAATAAGTCCCGGGCAGATCTACAATTTTATATCTTTTTTCCTGATATATAAATCCTCCTTCAGTCCGGGTTACTGTTTTTCCCGGCCAGTTTCCCGTGTGTTGGCGCAAACCGGTCAGTGCATTAAAAACAGTACTTTTTCCGGTATTGGGATTGCCGGCAAGGGCCAGGACATAATCCCACCTATCCATATTTACGCCTAATTTTTTAAGATATGTTGACTGATGTACCGGACAGGTTTCACAATTATTTAATTTATTTGTCATATTAGTTTACTTTTTTAAATGGTTGTATATGTATAAAGTCTGCCTGATCTTCTCTTAAGGCAATCATCGCACCGCGGATATTATAGGCTTTGGGATCACCACCTGCACTTGTCATCACCATTGAAACCACAGTCCCGGGCACGATCCCCAGATCCATGAGACGACGACGTTGAGCACCGCGACAGGCCCGGGAGATTCCCGCAACCTCTGCCTCTTCTCCGGTTTTTAATGAAGAAAGAGACTGTAGTGGTTCTTCAATCTTTTGTTCTTCGGGAGCCGGCTGCGCAGTAATATTTCCGGATAAAAGAACCGGCAGGGTTTGTACTTTACCGGCAACTAAAATATGTATACTGTTTTTTAACTTTTTTGAAATTTCGATCTGTACGCCCAGGTAAATTCCCTTTTCTATTATTTCCGCATATACAGCCGACGGTTCATCTTCAATATGAATTACCTGAACAATATCTCCCTCTAAAAAATTATTCAGTAGTCTTCCTCTGTGGGGCGGTAAATCCCCGGAGGCTGTAGGTATGGGATCACCATGGGGATCATAACGTGGATAACCAAGTTGCCTGCTGATCCTGTTGGCATCCTCTTCTGTAAAAATGTGTTCCTTAATTTCGGCCTGTTCATGCCAGGCTGTTTCCGGCACACCTGTCTCCTCTGCGAGATATCTTTCCCATAATCGGTGAACACGCAGGATTCGCAATGCATAATTTTTTCCTTCAGAGGTTAACTGGAATCCCTGCCCACTGATTGTCAGTAATCCCAATGATTCAAGTCGTGTTATTATCGGGGTAATCTGATTGGGTTCTTTTAACAGGGCACCGGCAAGACTGTGAAAAGTACAGGTAACATTTTCCTCCTCGCAGTTATATATATGTTTAAGAGCATCCTCCATCAGGACTCTTTTCCCGGTATCTTTTGACCACCGCAATCTGGCGATCAATCCTTTTTCCGGCCAGAACATCAAAAATGCGCCAAGACATACAGCACCTGCAGTTAGCAAAGCCATTACAGGATCAATCATAAATTTTATCTCCGAATTATAGTAACCTTTATTTTTTCTGCCAGGTGATCAGAAATCGCTAAATAAACCTCACTGTTTGTAACTAAAAATGATT
>JADFUQ010000468.1 GCA_015222065.1 Bacteroidota bacterium | reverse complement strand
GGGAGACGATCGAAGTAGTTCAATTCAGTCAGGACCCTGAAGCTGATTATAAAGACGTACAGCCAGATGATTTACCATATTGAATTGCCGCCAAACCAAGCAATCGAGGATGAGGGAAAAATGAAAATAATTAAACTAAGGGAAAACAGATTTAACCGGAATAAAAATATACCAATGATTAACATGGACAAACTATGATAAAATTTAGCTTATTTCTTTATTTTTTATTTTATTGCTCTTCGCTTTTTTTGATAACAGAAAAGGAACTTAAAATTGCAGAAGACAGTTGGACAACACGTGGTGGTATTTGGGATTTTTCCGACAGCATCTATTACGCACAGGGTACGCAAAGAAATAATAAAGCTTATTATAACAAGAAAACAATAGCAGATTTTATTTTCGAAATAAAAATGACAAAGTTAACCGAAGATGGAAGCTATGGTATAATCTTTCGCTATAACGAAAAGAAAGACGATGGTTATGTTATAGAACTATGGCCACATGGTGGTTATGTTCTTTCTAAATACCAACATGGTATTCGTCATATTATTTCTAATAAGCGAATAAAAAACTATAATAAAGCGGTTTATGCCTGGAATAAACTCTCAGTTAAATGTATAGCAAATAGTATAACCATACATATCAACGGACAATTATTAATCACTGTAAAAGACACTCTTTATAAAAGCGGGAGGATAGGACTTTTTATCGGGGGCGGCCCCAGGCAGCAAGCACGGTTTAAAATATTAAAAATTCAAGAACTTAATTAAGTGTTATCCCTGACTATGAATATACTTAAATCATTTTTTCTTAGTATTATTCTATGCCTTAGTTTGTTTGCACAAAGCCAGACGCCTGAATTTGAAAAGTTTACACCCAGGGATGGTCTGATAGGCAGAGATGTAGAATGTATCTATCAGGACAGTTATGGCTTTATGTGGTTTGGCACCTGGATGGGAATAAACCGTTATGATGGTACAGAATTCCGTTTTTATGAAATATTTCCCGCCCATCCCCGTTTTGTATCCAGTAATTTTGTCAGCGCAATTACTGAAGATAGTTATGGATATCTCTGGATTGGTACGCTTCGCGGTTTAATTAGACTGGATCCCTTTAGCGGCCGTACGTTAACCTTCCTGCACAATAAAAATAACCCTGATACGCCAAGCCACAACTTTGTTACATCAATATTTATTGATAGAGAAAATATAATTTGGTTTGGCACCCAGGGCGGTGGTTTGAATAAACTTATTACTGACCCTGGTGGACAAAACCCGGAATTCTCTCACTATCTTTTTGAGGGAGATACAAACAAAAATATACGTAATAATTCCGTTTACTCAGTATATGGAAATTCCAGGCCTGATAATGATTTATTATGGGTTGGAACGGCAAATGGGTTGATTGCATTTAATAAGAAAAACGAACAATATAGACGATATATCCACAATCCTGACGACAATACGAGCCTTCCATCCAATGAGATAAGTGTTATTCATGAAGACAAACAGGGACAGATATGGATTGGAACAGATGATGGTTTTATCTGTTCAATAAACAAGACGTCTAAAGGAAATTATTTTTTCAATAATTATCTAACCGATACTCAAAGCAAGATAAACCATATTGCTGACGCCGACAGTCACTCTCTATGGTTAGCCGGTAATATTGAAACCGGTTTGATTAATTTTGATACTAAAACAGGGAAAGTAGATAAATTCTTCCACGATCCTGAAAATCCCAAAAGTATTCATTGGAATTCAATCTATGCTCTCTATAAGGATTGCTCCGGAATACTCTGGGTGGGAGCGGAGGGCGCTCTCAACTATTTTAATCCCCAAAAAATAAAATTTAGACAATTTTTAGCGCTGCC
>JADFUQ010000467.1 GCA_015222065.1 Bacteroidota bacterium | reverse complement strand
GGGTTCGAATCCCTCCATCGGCTCGTTTGACAATTGTTTGGAAAACAAAACCACCTTGTTAAGAATAATTTAGCAGGTTTTTAACAATAGGGGAGATACCAAAGTGGCCAACTGGGGCAGACTGTAAATCTGCTGGCGGACGCCTTCGTAGGTTCGAATCCTGCTCTCCCCACCTGTTGGTTAATAAGTATGATCGTAGTTGTGGGTATAAACGGCCACATTTACACTTTATCGCGGGAGTAGCTCAGTTGGTAGAGCATCAGCCTTCCAAGCTGAGGGTCGCGGATTCGAGTTCCGTCTCCCGCTCTAACCAACAGCCGATGTAGCTCAGGGGTAGAGCGCTTCCTTGGTAAGGAAGAGGTCACGAGTTCAATTCTCGTCATTGGCTCAACAAGCATATTAATAATTAATTTTCAATCACTTAATCAATAATTTACTGGAGTTATGGCTAAAGAAAAATTTGATAGATCAAAACCACATGTCAACATAGGGACTATAGGTCATGTTGACCATGGGAAAACTACTTTGACATCTGCAATCACTATGGTTTTACATAAAGCAGGCTTGTCAGAAATTAAAGACTTTGATTCAATTGATAATGCACCTGAAGAAAAAGAAAGGGGTATTACAATTAATACTGCTCATGTTGAGTATCAAACTGAATCACGTCACTATGCGCATGTCGACTGTCCCGGACACGCTGACTATGTTAAGAATATGGTAACCGGTGCAGCACAGATGGATGGTGCAATTCTGGTTGTCGCAGCAACGGATGGTCCAATGCCACAAACACGTGAACATATCCTTCTTGCTCGTCAGGTAAATGTTCCGAAAATCGTTGTTTTCCTGAATAAAGTAGATATGGTTGATGACGAAGAAATGTTGGAACTTGTTGAAATGGAAGTGCGTGAATTACTGGATTTTTATGAATTTGATGGCGCTAATACTCCTGTAATTTTGGGTTCAGCTCTTGGAGCAATGAATGGCGAAGCTAAATGGGAGGAAAAAGTAATTGAACTAATGAAAGCGGTTGACGAGTATATTCCAATTCCTCCACGTGATATTGAAAAACCATTCCTGATGCCTGTTGAGGATATCTTTTCAATTACAGGTCGTGGTACTGTAGCAACCGGACGTATTGAAACAGGAGTTGTAAATACCGGTGATACACTTGAAATGGTTGGTCTTGGTGCTATGAACAGAAAGACTGTTTGTACGGGTGTTGAGATGTTCAGAAAGATTCTTGACCGCGGTGAAGCAGGTGATAATGTTGGATTATTACTGCGAGGTGTGGACAAAAAAGAGATTAAGCGCGGAATGGTATTGGCAAAAACTGGTGCAATTAAACCACATACACGTTTTAAAGCTGAAGTGTATGTTCTTAAAAAAGAAGAAGGTGGACGTCATACTCCTTTCCATCAAAAATACCGTCCGCAGTTCTATCTCAGAACTCTTGATGTAACAGGAGAAATAGCCCTGCCTGAAGGTACAGAAATGGTTATGCCTGGTGATAATGTTACCATTATTGTAGATTTAATTTATCCTGTTGCGATTGATAAAGGATTACGTTTTGCTATTCGTGAAGGTGGCAGAACTGTTGGGGCCGGCCAGGTAATCGAAATTGTTGAATAGATATTTTAACCTGATTGAAAATTAATCATTTAGGGTTAGGGATCCGGTCGGATTCATAACCCTAAATGTGTAAATTAAATAGGCATACGGGTGTAGCTCAGTTGGTAGAGCACTGGTCTCCAAAACCAGGTGTCGGGAGTTCGAGCCTCTCTACCCGTGCAAACACGAATGAATTATGAAATTGATAAAGTTTTTTAAAGATGCATATAATGAACTACTCCACAAAGTGTCCTGGCCAACCTGGGGGGAATTACAAAGTAGCTCAGTTGTTGTGATGATTGCATCTCTGATAATAGCTATGGTTATTTTTATTATGGATTATTCTTTTGAGAATATCATGGGATTTATTTATGGGATGTTCTATTAAAACCAATTGTTCTATGGAAAAGAAAGAAATGAAATGGTATGTGCTGAAAGCAATTGGCGGGAAAGAAAAAAAAGTATTGGAGTACATTGAAAGCGAAGTAAGTAGATTGAATTTGCAGGATCATATTGCCCAGATATTAATACCAACTGAAAAAGTTTACCAGATTCGTAATGGGAAAAAAATAAGCAAAGAAAGAAACTTTTTTCCCGGGTATGTTCTTATTGAAGCAGCTCTTGTCGGTGAAGTAGAACACATTCTTAGGAATATTCCTAATGTGATTGGTTTTCTCGGAGGTTCAAAAGGAGGCAGCCCACTTCCTTTGAGAGAATCAGAAGTGAACAGGATCCTTGGTAAAGTTGATGAACTGGCATCAAGTAATGAAGAAATTACCGTTCCCTATTTTATAGGTGAATCGGTTAAAGTAATTGATGGACCTTTCAATGGTTTTAACGGTATTATTGAAGTAGTGAATGAAGAAAAGAAAAAATTGAAAGTTATGGTTAAGATTTTCGGTAGGAAAACTCCGCTGGAACTTAGCTTTATGCAGGTTGAGAAAGAATAAATCTCCTTATGGAGAATTATTAATATAGATAGTTGTGAAAATTATAATGCTTCCTGAATAACTATCACATGTTTTACCAATAACTATTAAAAAAAACCAGATTATGGCAAAAGAAGTTTCTGGGATTATTAAGTTACAGATTCGTGGCAGTGCAGCAAATCCATCACCTCCCGTAGGGCCTGCATTAGGTGCTAAAGGGGTGAATATAATGGAGTTTTGCAAGCAGTTTAACGCTAAAACGCAGGATAAAGCAGGAAAACTTATTCCAGTTATTATTACAGTATATACGGATAAGTCATTCACTTTTGTGACAAAAACTCCACCGGTAGCTGTCCAGTTACTTGAAGCATCAAAGAAAAAGTCCGGGTCATCTGAACCGAACAGAACTAAGATTGCAACAGTAACATGGGATCAGGTGAAAAAAATTGCCAAGGAGAAAATGCCTGATTTAAATGCATTTACTGTTGAGTCTGCAATGAAATTAGTGGCTGGTACTGCCCGTAGTATGGGAATTAATGTAAAAGGTACATTCCCGGGAAATAATTAAAATTTAATACTTCAATTAGAATGACTAAGCATACTAAAAATAGAAAATTAGCTCTTGAAAAAATTGAAGAAGGTAAACTATACAGGTTAATTGAGGCTGCTGGTTTGGTGAAAGAGATTTCAACAACCAAATTTGATGCTTCTCTTGAACTCGATATCAAATTAGGTATTGACCCAAGAAAATCTAACCAGATGGTTCGTGGGGTAGTAACCCTTCCTAATGGTACGGGTAAGGAAACCCGCGTACTGGTGCTATGTACACCTGACAAAGAGGAGGAGGCTAAAAATGCCGGTGCCGATTTTGTTGGACTCGATGAGTATGTCGAAAAAATAAAAGGTGGCTGGACAGATATGGATGTTATTATCACTATGCCTCAGGTTATGGGTAAAGTTGGACCATTGGGAAGAGTACTCGGACCACGTGGACTAATGCCTAATCCAAAAAGTGGAACTGTGACTACGGACATTGGAAAAGCGGTTTCAGAAGTTAAAAAAGGAAAGATCGATTTTAAAGTTGATAAGTATGGTATCGTTCATACATCTATTGGAAAGGTTTCATTTGAACCCCAAAAGATTGTTGAAAATGCAAGAGAATTTATCAATACAGTTGTGAAACTGAAACCGGCTTCTGCGAAAGGTACATATATTAAATCTATTTATCTTTCAAGTACCATGAGTCCGGGGATAAAGATTGATACTAAAGCCTTTAACGAAGATTAAGTTAATTATGATAAAAGACGTGTAAGTTGCTATGAATAAAGAAGAGAAAAATATAATCATCAATGATCTGGCAGAGAAGATAAAAGAATATCCTCATTTTTATCTTACTGATGTTTCTGAACTTAACGCCGAAGACACTAGCACTCTGCGTAGGAAATGCTTTGAAAATGAGATTATGCTGATTGTAGTTAAAAACACATTATTGAAAATTGCACTGGAAAATTCTGAAGGTAACTTTCAGGAATTGTATCCATTGCTTGAACAACCGACCTCAATTATGTTTTCTAATACCGGTAATGTTCCGGCAAAACTTATTAAAGAGTTTAGAAAAAAACATGATAAGCCTGTGCTAAAGGCTGCTTTTGTTGAAGAAGGACTTTATATTGGAGATGAAAAACTTGAAACTCTTGTTGGTATTAAGTCTAAAGACGAACTCATTGCAGATGTAATTATGTTACTTCAATCACCTGCAAAGAATGTTATTTCAGCCCTGCAGTCAGGTAGAAATATTATATCAGGTGTTGTAAAAACACTTGCTGATAGAGAATAATAAAAATAATTATAATAAAACTAAAAAAACTCAAGAAAATGGCAGATGTAAAAAAGTTAGCAGAAGAATTGGTTAATCTTACTGTAAAAGAAGTTAATGAGTTGGCAGATGTTCTTAAAGAAGAATATGGAATTGAACCAGCAGCTGCAGCTGTTGCTGTTGCCGGAGCCGGTATTGCTGGTGAAGAAGGGGGAGTTGCTGAACAGACTGAATTTAATGTTGTACTTAATGCTCCCGGTGGAGCAAAACTTCAGGTAGTAAAACTGGTTAAGGAACTCACCGGATTAGGACTTAAAGAAGCTAAGAATCTGGTTGACTCTGCACCAAAACCCGTTAAGGAAGGTGTTACTAAAGACGAAGCTGAATCGCTTAAAAATCAATTAGAAGAAGCAGGAGCAGAAGTTGAAATTAAATAGAGACTATCACCTTAATATTATTAAGTTTCTCAGGTTTGGAATCCGGTAATGGATTCTAAACCTTTTCGTCGTTATATATAATTAAGTCAACATAATATTTTTATGATGTCCTCAAAAATAAACGAAAGAATTAGTTTCGCTTCCATTACTGAACAAATGGATTATCCCGATTTTCTGGATATTCAGTTGAAATCATTCAGGAATTTTTTTCAACTGAATACAATTCAGGAACAAAGGAAAAAAGAAGGACTGTATAAAGTCTTCAGCGAAAATTACCCAATTACTGATACCAGGAATAATTTTGTTCTGGAATTTCTTGATTATACCATTGATCCTCCCCGTTACACTATTGATGAATGTCTGGAAAGAGGTTTAACTTACAGTGTCCCGTTGAAAGCTAAACTAAAACTGTATTGTACCGACCCGGAACATGAAGATTTTGATACAGTTATACAGGAAGTCTATTTAGGTGTTGTTCCTTATATGACTGAACGGGGAACATTTGTAATTAATGGGGCAGAAAGAGTAATAGTGTCGCAACTACACCGATCACCCGGAGTTTTTTTCGGGCAAAGTATTCATGCTAACGGCACAAAATTGTATTCAGCCAGGATAATTCCATTCAAAGGTTCATGGATAGAATTTGCAACCGATATTAATAATGTGATGTATGCTTACATTGACCGGAAAAAGAAATTACCGGTTACAACATTATTACGTGCTATTGGCTACGAAACCGATAAAGATATACTTGAAATATTTGACCTTGCTGAAGAATTTAAGGTTTCTAAGACGGCTCTGAAGAAACTTGTTGGAAGAAAACTTGCTGCACGAGTACTGAAATCATGGGTCGAAGACTTTGTTGATGAAGATACCGGTGAAGTAGTATCAATTGAACGAAATGAAGTGATAATTGACAGGGAAACAATCCTGGAAGATGAGCATATTGAAGATATTGTCAATTCCGGATCAAAAACAATTCTACTTCACAATGAAGAAAAAAATATCTCTGACTTTGAGATTATCTTTAATACCTTACAGAAAGATCCATGCAACTCGGAGAAAGAAGCTGTTGTTCATATTTACCGTCAATTGCGTAATTCTGAACCACCTGATGAAGGAACTGCCCGCGAAGTGATCGAAAACCTGTTTTTCTCAGATAAACGTTACGATCTGGGAGATGTCGGAAGATTTAGAATAAACAGGAAACTGGGTCTTGAAATCCCTATGGATACCAAGATCCTTACAATGGAAGATATTATTAAGATTATTAAGTATCTGATCGAACTTATAAACTCAAAAACCGATGTTGATGATATTGACCATTTGAGTAATCGTAGAGTGAGAACAGTGGGTGAACAACTTCATAACCAGTTTGGTGTAGGTTTGGCCCGTATGGCAAGAACTATTCGTGAAAGAATGAATGTTCGTGATAATGAGGTTTTTACTCCTGTTGACCTGATTAATTCGAAGACACTTTCTTCAGTAATTAATTCCTTTTTCGGAACAAACCAGTTGTCCCAGTTTATGGATCAGACTAACCCGCTGGCTGAAATGACCCATAAACGAAGAATGTCAGCACTTGGACCCGGTGGTTTATCACGAGAGAGAGCAGGATTCGAGGTGCGTGATGTTCACTATACACACTATGGAAGACTTTGCCCTATCGAAACACCCGAAGGACCAAATATTGGATTGATATCATCACTGTGTGTTTATGCCAAGATCAACAAACTTGGTTTTATTGAAACACCATATAGAAATGTTAAGGATGGGAAGGTGGAATTAAATGATGATGGTGTGGTTTTCCTGAGTGCTGAAGAAGAAGAAAAGAAGGTGATTGCTCAGGCAAATGCACCTATAAACGAGAACGGTGAATTTATTAACCCAAAGGTTAAAGCACGCTACGAAGGTGATTTTCCGCATGAGGAAGCAAAAAATGTTGACTTAATGGATGTCGCTCCAAACCAGATTGCTTCAATCGCAGCCTCCCTGATCCCATTCCTTGAGAATGATGATGCAAACAGAGCTCTTATGGGTTCTAATATGATGAGACAGGCAGTGCCTCTTGTTAAACCTGAAGCACCTATTGTTGGTACCGGCCTGGAAAAAACAATGATCCAGGACTCAAGAATATTAATTGTCGCGGAAAGTGACGGTGTTGTTGAATATGTTGATGCCAACGAAATTGTGATACGCTATACCCGAAGTGATGTTGAGAAGTTTATTAGCTTTGATGATGATGTAAAAAAATATGTTCTGCCAAAATACAAGAAAACAAATCAGAATACCTGTATTAACCTTATACCAATTGTTTCAAAAGGAGAAAAGGTTATGAAAGGACAGGTTCTTACCGAGGGTTATGGTACAGAAAAAGGAGAACTTGCACTGGGCAGAAATTTGAAAGTGGCATTCATGCCCTGGAAAGGATATAATTTCGAGGATGCTATCGTGATATCTGATCGTGTTGTGCGTGATGATATCTTTACCTCAATTCATATAGAGGAACATTCCCTTGAAGTAAGGGATACAAAAAGAGGTCTTGAAGAACTTACATCTGATATTCCTAATGTTAGTGAAGAGGCCACTAAAGACCTGGATGAACATGGATTGATTCGTATTGGTGCTCATATTAAACCGGGAGATATCCTTATAGGAAAAATTACTCCAAAAGGTGAATCCGATCCCTCTCCGGAAGAGAAGCTCCTTCGTGCCATTTTCGGCGATAAAGCCGGTGATGTTAAAGATGCTTCTTTGAAAGCCGGACCATCACTCGACGGTGTGGTAGTTGATAAAAATCTTTTCTCACGTCCGGTTAAAGATAGAAGATCGAAAGTTGCAGAAAAACCAATGCTGGATAAGATAGATGTCGAGTTAAAAAAGGAACTCGAAGAACTGAATACCAAATTGGTTGATAAAATATTTATCCTTGTAAATGGAAAAACATCTCAGGGGGTTAAAGATAACCTGAATGTTGATCTTATTCCAAAGGGTACTAAGTTTACTCTCAAGCAACTACAGGACATTAACTATCTTAATGTTAACCTGAATAAATGGACTACCGATAAGAAGAAAAATGAAACTATTAAACTTCTTGTCCATAATTACCTTACAAAATTTAAAGAGGTTGAAGCTATTTACCGGAGACAGAAATACAATATTTCTATAGGGGATGAACTTCCTACCGGCATTATTGAAATGGCTAAGATCTATCTGGCAAGAAAGCGGAAAATAAAAGTTGGAGATAAAATGGCCGGACGTCATGGAAACAAAGGTATTGTTGCCAAAATTGTACGCCAGGAAGATATGCCTTTCCTTGAAGACGGAACCCCTGTGGATATTGTACTTAACCCCCTGGGAGTGCCTTCAAGGATGAATCTTGGACAGATATATGAAACAGTTTTGGGTTGGGCAGGACAACGTCTGGGGTTAAAATTCTCAACACCAATATTTGACGGTGCAACTTTAGAAGAAATAACTGAATATACCAGAAAAGCCGGCCTTCCTGATTATGGAACAACTTATTTGTACGACGGAGGTACAGGCGAACGGTTTAATCAGCCCGCTACTGTAGGTGTTATCTATATGCTCAAACTTGGACATATGGTTGACGACAAAATGCATGCACGGTCTATCGGACCATACTCACTTATTACACAGCAACCTCTTGGTGGTAAAGCACAATTCGGAGGTCAGCGATTTGGTGAGATGGAAGTCTGGGCTCTTGAAGCTTTCGGAGCATCACACATTCTTCAGGAAATACTGACAGTGAAATCGGATGATGTTATCGGTAGAGCACGGTCGTACGAAGCTATTGTAAAAGGAGAGCCCATGCCAACACCGGGAATACCTGAATCCCTTAATGTTCTGTTACATGAACTTAGAGGACTCGGACTTAGTATGAGTCTTGATTAATTAATTATGTTAGTGAAAATTTAATTATTTGCATATGCCATTCCGTAGAGATACAAAGGTTAAGAGTGATTTTAGAAAAATTTCAATTGCTCTGGCTTCACCGGAGGAGATACTCGAACGTTCGTGTGGAGAAGTGCTGAAACCCGAAACAATTAATTACAGAACTTATAAACCTGAAAGAGATGGTTTGTTCTGTGAACGGATATTCGGACCCGTTAAGGATTATGAATGCCATTGTGGTAAATATAAGAGGATAAGATACAAGGGTATTGTTTGTGACCGTTGCGGTGTTGAAGTTACTGAAAAGAAAGTGCGGCGCGAACGTATTGGTCATATCTCCCTTGTGGTACCGGTTGCTCATATTTGGTACTTCAAATCGCTTCCCAATAAAATGGGTTACCTTCTTGGCCTTCCAACTAAAAAACTCGATTCTATTATTTACTACGAAAGATATGTAGTAATTAACCCGGGAGTTAAAGCAACAGATGGTATTAAGTATCTTGATTTCCTTACTGAAGAGGAATATCTTGAGATTCTGGAAAGTCTTCCAAAGGAGAATCAATATCTGGAGGATACCGATCCTGATAAATTTATTGCAGGAATGGGTGCTGATGCTTTGTTTCATTTGCTTGAACGACTCAATCTGGATGAAATGTCATTTTCTCTCAGACATAAAGCAAATACAGAAACTTCGCAGCAAAGGAAAAATGAAGCCCTGAAACGATTACAGGTTGTTGAAGCTTTCAGAGCTTCAAAAAAAGTAAATCGCCCCGAATGGATGATAGTGAAAGTTGTACCTGTTATTCCTCCTGAACTCAGACCGCTTGTCCCACTTGATGGGGGACGTTTTGCCACATCCGATCTTAACGATCTTTACCGCCGTGTAATTATCAGAAATAACAGGCTTAAACGACTTATTGAAATAAAAGCTCCCGAAGTGATCCTCCGTAATGAGAAACGGATGCTTCAGGAATCAGTTGATTCATTATTTGATAATTCCAGGAAATCAAATGCCGTTAAAACTGATGGAAACAGACCGCTTAAATCACTGAGTGATAGTCTAAAAGGAAAACAAGGAAGATTCCGTCAAAATCTACTAGGTAAAAGAGTTGATTATTCAGCACGGTCAGTTATTGTTGTTGGTCCGGAACTTAAGCTTCATGAATGTGGGCTGCCAAAGGATATGACAGCTGAACTGTATAAACCCTTTATTATTAGAAAACTAATTGAAAGGGGTATAGTAAAAACTGTTAAATCAGCTAAGAAAATTGTAGACCGGAAAGAACCCGTTGTATGGGATATTCTGGAAAGTGTGCTTAAAGGACATCCTGTCCTGCTTAATAGGGCTCCAACTCTTCACCGCCTTGGCATACAGGCATTTCAGCCTAAACTTATTGAGGGAAAAGCAATTCAGTTGCATCCATTGGTTTGTACCGCGTTTAATGCCGACTTTGATGGTGATCAGATGGCTGTCCATCTGCCTCTGGGTAATACTGCTATTCTTGAAGCGCAAATGCTGATGCTTGCATCACATAATATACTTAATCCGGCTAATGGTGCTCCAATTGCAGTCCCTTCACAGGATATGGTACTTGGATTATATTATATTACCAAAGCAAAAAAATCAACAAAAAACCTGAAAATCAGAGGGGAAGGTTTGGTTTTCTATTCACAGGAAGAGGTCACTATTGCTCTGAATGAGGATAAAATTGATCTCCATGCCATTATTAAGGTTAAAGTTGATGATATAGTTGATGGAAAACCGGTTAATCATCTTATTGAAACCACTGTAGGGCGAGTTGTTTTTAACAAGTATGTCCCTAAAGAGGTTGGTTTTATTAATGAACTGCTGACTAAGAAATCACTTAGAGAAATTATTGGTACAGTATTGAAAAAAACAGGGACTTCAACTACTGCAAATTTCCTTGATGATATCAAATCTCTTGGATATAATATGGCTTTTCGTGGTGGGCTTTCTTTTAATCTTAAAGATGTAATTATTCCGGAACGGAAAGTTGAACTTGTGGAAGAAGGTTATAAAAACGTAGATGAGGTAATGAATAACTATAACATGGGATTTATTACTAACAACGAACGTTACAACCAAATAATCGACATCTGGACACATACAAATGCCAAGCTTACCCAAACCCTGATGAAACAATTATCTTCTGATAAGCAGGGATTTAATCCTGTGTTTATGATGCTTGACTCAGGAGCACGTGGTTCTAAAGAACAGATAAGACAGCTCTCCGGGATGAGAGGACTAATGGCTAAACCACAAAAATCAGGTGCTATTGCTTCGGAAATTATTGAAAACCCAATCTTGTCTAATTTTAAAGAGGGACTTTCAGTTCTGGAGTATTTTATTTCAACCCATGGTGCCAGAAAAGGTTTGGCGGATACTGCCCTGAAAACTGCCGATGCAGGTTACCTGACAAGACGCCTGGTTGATGTATCACAGGATGTTGTTGTTTCAGAGCCTGATTGCGGATCATTGAGAGGACTTGTTGCAAGTGCAATTAAAAAGAATGAGGAAGTTGTTGAAACACTTTATGAAAGAATCCTGGGCCGTACTACTGTGCATGATGTTTACAATCCGTTAAATAATGAATTGATAATTGGTTCGGGAGAAGAAATTACCGAGGAGATTGCCCGGAAAATTGAGGAATCACCAATCGAAGAAATAGAAATTCGTTCGGTTCTTACATGTGAATCCAGTAGAGGAGTCTGTGCTAAATGCTACGGACGAAACCTTTCTACCGGACAAATGGTGCAACAAGGTGAAGCAGTTGGTGTAATTGCTGCCCAGTCTATTGGTGAACCGGGGACACAGCTTACACTGCGTACTTTCCACGTTGGAGGTACTGCATCAAGTATTACTGCTGAATCTAGTATCATTGCCAAATTTGAAGGAATCGTTGAGATTGAAGAATTGCGTATTGTTGAGAAGAAAATGGAGGATGGTAAAAAAGTTGGTATAGTTATAGGGCGTCTGGCAGAAATGCGGATATTGGATAAGGAAACCGGTATTGCTCTGTCAACTCATAATATCCCTTATGGCTCAAACCTTTATATTATGAATGGTAACAGTGTAAAGAAGGGGGACTTGCTTTGTGATTGGGATCCTTATAATGCATTGATAATCTCTGAAGAACATGGGAAAGTAAATTTCCAACAATTAATTGAAGGTGTTACCTATCGGGAAGAGTCTGATGAACAAACAGGATACAAGGAGAAAGTGATTATTGAAACAAGAGATAAAACTAAGAACCCTACTCTCAGGATCGTGCCGGGGGATAAAAAGAAAACCTCGTCAAAATCCTATAACCTTCCCGTTAGTGCTCATGTGATTGCCAGTGAAAATAGTGAAGTAAAAGAGGGAGATATACTGGCAAAAATACCAAGAGCTATTGGGAAATCGGGCGATATTACAGGTGGTCTGCCAAGGGTTACCGAACTGTTCGAAGCAAGAAACCCGTCAAACCCGGCTGTAGTATCTGAAATAGACGGAGAGATTCAGTTTGGTAAGATCAAGCGTGGGAATCGTGAAATTATTGTTACATCACGGACAGGTGAAGTGAAAAAATATCTGGTTCCATTGTCAAAACAAATACTCGTTCAGGAAAACGATTATGTACGGGCAGGAATGGCACTGTCAGACGGAGCTATTACCCCGCTGGATATCCTTGCTATCAAAGGACCGACAAAAGTGCAGGAGTATATTGTTAATGAGGTTCAGGAAGTTTATCGGCTGCAGGGTGTGAAAATTAATGATAAACATTTTGAAATCATCGTTCGTCAGATGATGCGTAAAGTTGAAATCATTGATCCGGGAGATACCAAATTCCTTGAAAAACAAATAGTTGACAAGTTGGGATTCATGAATGAGAACGACTGGATCTATGATAAAATGATCATTGTTGATGTGGGAGATTCACTGATATTTAAGAATGGACAGATAATTACCGCGAGGAAACTCAGAGACGAAAATTCTCTCCTTAAACGAAAAGACAAGAAACTTATTGAAGCACGTAATGCTATTCCTGCAACGTCAAACCAGGTGCTGCAAGGAATTACAAAAGCTGCATTGCAAACCAGAAGTTTTATGTCGGCTGCTTCATTCCAGGAAACAACAAAAGTTCTAAACGAAGCTGCTGTGTTTGGACGAGTGGATAACCTCGAAGGACTGAAAGAAAATGTTATTGTCGGACACCTGATTCCTGCCGGAACCGGTGCAAGAAATTATGATAAGATTGTTGTGGGTTCAATGGAAGAATATGAAAAATTGGTGTCCGCTAAAGAAAAGGAGAAAGATGTAGTTGAAGAAGGAAATGTAGTTGTAGGAGAAGATAATAAGGAGTAAAAATTATAAATTCTTTTTACTATGGAAGACCAAAAAAGAAAACCAGGGAAAAGCCAACTGGATATAGAACTTAATGATGAAGTGGCCCAGGGAACTTATTCAAATCTCGCGGTTATTACACACTCATCAGCCGAATTTGTGCTGGACTTTGTCAGGATTATGCCAGGTGTACCTAAAGCACAGGTAAAAGCCAGGATTATCCTTACTCCTGAACATGCCAAAAGATTGTTGAGAGCTCTCGAAGATAATATTAAAAAGCATGAAGCTGTGCATGGTGTAATTAAAGATAAAGGTCCAGGCGGACCTGCTATACCAATGAATTTTGGCGGCCCAACTGCACAAGCATGACAATAAATATGACTTATCAAAATAATAGCGTAATTAATTAAAAATAAAGAGTATGAGAGTATTCGTTTGCCTCGGGAACGTACCTGATACAACAACAAAAGTTAAGTTTACAGAAAATAATTCTGTTTTTGACAATACCGGCGTACAGTGGATAATTAATCCATGGGATGAACTGGCTCTGACTAGGGCAATGGAATTAAAAGAGGATGCCGGCTCATCGGTGGAAAAAGTTACTGTTATTACCGTTGGAACAAAGAGTGCTGAACCTACAATAAGAAAAGCGCTGGCAATTGGTGCGGATGATGCTATACGTATTGATGCTGAACCAACTGATGCATATGCTGTAGCTGCTAAGCTGGCAGGTGTGTTGAAAGATGAAGATCTTGGTTTTGTAATGTGCGGTATTGAATCATGCGATTACAACGGTGCTGCTGTGGGAGGGATGTTATCAGAGTTTCTTAGCATGCCTTCTGTCTCTGCAGTTTCAGGTATTGAAGTAGAAGGAGAAAAAGTGTCTGTATCAAGGACAATTGATGGAGGAAAAGAAATTATAAGCATTGATACTCCGTTTGTTGCAATTGTCCAGAAAGGAATTTCTATTGACCCGAGAATTCCTGCTATGCGGGGAATTATGATGGCAAGAAAGAAACCTTTGAATGTGGTGGAAGCTTCTGATGCTGAGATATTGACAAATCATAAGAGTTTTGAACTTCCTCAGCCTAAACCACCATGTAAGATGGTTGATCCTGAAAATGTAAAAGAACTATTTGACCTTTTACAGAATGAAGC
>JADFUQ010000063.1 GCA_015222065.1 Bacteroidota bacterium | reverse complement strand
CTGGTTAATTATTGCCATTTTTAGGTCTGGTAAATTATAAAATAATAAAAGGGAAAGTAAAATGCTTAATCGAAGTTCATTTACTAATCTGGAAATTGCATTGACAAAAGCAAATGATCTGGTTAGTGAAATTAATACAAAGAATTTGAAATGGCCGGGTAGCCCTGCCGAGCAATCGGATTACCTCGGCGCTTTGGAAATATTGAAAGAAACCAGTAAGATTCTAAGCGAGATAATCCCGGATGTTTCATCATCATCATTTATATCGACAGATAAGACAAAAGCAGGTGAAATTAAATCTGCGATTTACGATACATACAGTTTGCTCGACAAATTATATGAAGATGTTTTTGCGATTAAAATCGCCTACGAATGCGGCGGTAGTCAGTCGAAATCAATAAAAAATCTTAATATACATGTGGCGAAATTCACCAAATCATGTGTTCAAACCAGGGAATATCTTCTAATTATTTCACAAGCAATAAAAAACTGACCCAAAGTTTTTATTGCAAGATGAACTCTCTAATAAAAGTCGAAGGTCTTTTACTATTTATTTGCAAATTTATGAAGGGATGAGATTATACCTCTAAAATTATCGTGTAACTAAATTTTTACTATGTATATTGAATATCTAAAATTATATTTGTATCTTCATTGTATAAACAATGGAGAGGTAATATGAAAACTAAAATTCAAAAATGGGGTAATAGCTTGGCATTACGAATTCCTATATCTTTTGCTAAAGAAACCAATCTTAAAAATGGTTCTTTCGTTAACTTAAGTCTTATCGAAGGAAAACTTGTTGCTAAGCCACTTAAAGATAAAGAGTATTCTCTTAAAGAATTACTAAGTAAAATAAATAAGGATAATCTTCATAGAGAATTTGACAGTGGAAATGCTATTGGAAATGAAATATGGTAAAAGGAAAATCATATATTCCCGACAGAGGGGATGTTATTTGGATCTCACTCAACCCACAAGCCGGCCACGAACAATCAGGACGTCGTCCTGCATTAGTTCTTTCTCCTTCTTCATATAACGGTAAAGTTGGTCTGTCAATATTATGTCCAATAACAAATCAGATTAAAGGGTATCCATTTGAAGTCCTATTACCAAAAGATTTAGAAGTTAGCGGTGTGGCACTATCTGATCAAGTTAAAAATTTAGATTGGCGTTCAAGAAAAACCAAGTATATTTGTACCCTTCCTGAAAAGATCACAATAGAAGTATTGAATAAATTAAATACGTTACTTGACATTTAAGATTGCTCTTTTATCTGTCCTTAGTTTTAAACGTTGCTGCTATAATTTTGTTTATAGCGTTTGCTTCGCACCCGCCGCGCCAGCCTTGACGCTCGCGACTGATATGCGGATGATTTTCTACAAAGTTCGCCGAAAAATTAGAATCCCTATTTAAACACTACATAATCAGAACAATATATTATGTTAATATTGCTAAGTCTTTCCAGCTTATAAGTTTGACTCCCAGTTCATCTATTTTGTTTTTGATGTTTTCATTAATAAAAATCGAAAAATCATACTGCCTACTGCTGCTATTATCTGTAATTTTCTTTAATTCTTCATCATCGTATCCCGGATGGATGATAATTTGTGAGACACCTGAAGGCAAATAATTAATTACATTAATATATTCCTTTTCACGCTCTTCAAGATGCTTGGTACTGTCGTCCGTCATGTATAAAAAATTCAAAAAAGGAATACCAGACTTCATTAATCTTTCAACCACATCTTTTTCAATGTTAAAGTTAAACCGGTCGATTAATTCTGAGCCATGCTCAGTCGGATTAACAAGCATTGGCGTTATTTGGTATTCGAGACCTAGTTTAACATATATTTCCAGAAATCGTAAATCCATAAAAACAGTTCCCATGTGAGAATCCAGGTGTGAAGGCTGGAGCCCTGCTTCCAGAATGCAATCGACTTGTGCCCGCAATTCGGTCTCCACATCTTCCGGTTTTGCATTTTGGATAAATTCTTTAACAGAATGCCAAAGATAACCAGCCGGGTTCACCAGGCTTTTCACATTATTTTTATCAGAGACTGGTCCCCAGGGATAATTTGGATATTCACAGGTTAAAGTGAGATGAATGCCCAGGTCAAATTGTGGGTTGATTTTTAAATAATCAGTTATTTCTTCTAATTGAGGGCAGGGTGCCATCAGACTTGTACTTGATACAGTACCCTTTTCTAGTGCGGACATAATTGCCCGATTAACCGAATAGCATAACCCGCCATCATCAGCATGAATAATTAAATATCTGGAATTTTGTATTGTCTGCATATAATCTAATTCTCCTAAATTTTATCTTATCAGAAATAGTAAACTGAAAACCTCCCTGCTTGTATATTAATTAGAATTATTGGTACGTGTCGAACGTATTTATTTCTTGATTGCCATGTACTCTTTACCTATTTTGTTGAGATAGCGAATAAGTTTAAGACGTTCTTCTTTCAATATGAATATTAACGAGCGCTTCGTAAAATGAACATAAGCCTGATAAATATCCCTTTTGTAGGCTTTGAATTTATCGCGAAAGAAAAGTGTAAAGAAACCTGTTAGCGGTAAGCTGATCGCATAAAGCACAGTATATCTAGCTTCAAACAAATTTCTGAAAATAATGATTTGCAAAATATATATTACTGGAAAAATAAGTAGACCACTGGTTAGTTTTGTGAGCGCAATCTTTGTTAATCTGTTTGCCTTACGTTGACTGAATATTGTAGTTAGAATAATTGCGGGTAAACTGTTAATCCAACCGTATAAAACGACCGGCATCCCGAAAATTGTAAGCAGCAATGCGCCTATTCCTCTCCATACAACACCTCGGTGGTGATATTCTCGAACCATTGTGTCACCCACACCCATATCTTTTAACTTTCGCTTGTAATTCTCAATCTGTCCCCACACTTCTACAATCTTTTCAGGTTGGTGCTGAGAATAATATTGAACTGCTTCTGCAAGTTTTTTACTTATCAAAAATTCATTAACCTCCATTTCCTTAGATAATCTGTTAGAGAGATGGCCCTTGTATATATGCTCAAGATCACTTAATAACTGTTGTACATTCTCGCTATCAACATGAATTATATGTTCTTGAATTTTTTCATGGATTAAATCAGTTAATTTGTGTACTGTTGTTTCCGGATCCGATTCATACTCTTTTCGAAAATCGGCTAATGGGAATGGCTTGCCAAAATTGACGAATATTTTACCTCTTATTCGAGTAGGATGATAATAGTTCAACCCCAACGGAATTATTTTTAACCCTAGTTGCCAATTATTCCTCACTTCAGCTTCAAATGCAATTCGTGCAGCGCCTGTTTTCACTTTTTTAACCTGTCGGTCAAGGTGAGTTAGACCTTCAGGGAAAACCCCAATTGCGCCCTTATTCTCTAACACTTCAAAACATGTTTCAAAACTCTCTACATTTCGCTCATCAGCGTCAGTATTCTCATGTTTTCTGTACACAGGAATAGTACCGGTACTTTTCATAATCCAGCCTAAAAATTTGTTTTTAAACAAGAATCCTGCAGCTAAAAAATTAATCTTTCTGGGAGCAGTTCTAGCTATAACTAGCGCATCTAATTTATCATTGGGATGATTAGATGTGATGATTAACGGATCGTCTTTAGGAATCTGTTCTCTATTTCGTACTTGTATCTCTTGAAAAAATATCCGTAGACTTAATCTTATAATTGTTTTGGTAATTGTGTATACTATATTTTGTAACATAGACCCGATTCCTAAGATTTATTTTACTTTTATTTT
>JADFUQ010000466.1 GCA_015222065.1 Bacteroidota bacterium | reverse complement strand
TTTTTCAAAATTGACAGCATCAATAATAAGGACTTTATTACTGTCCTCAAAATAGGGCAGAAGATCAGTGCCTGTTGTTCCACCATCGATTATCCGGATTTCGGGTTCAAATCTATAAGTCTTATCGAGGAGATTGGCGATATGAACGCCAATCCCCTCATCCTGCATGAGAATATTCCCCAGACCTAGTATCGTTATCACCTGCTCACTCATTTCATTGCACTAACGCGGACGAGTTCCTTTTTCTTGTTATCGTGTAAGTGAATTGCACAAGAAAGGCAAGGATCGAATGAATGTATTGTTCTTAACACCTCCAGCGGTTTCTCTTCCTGAGCGATAGGGTTACCCATCAGAGATGCTTCATAGGGACCCATTGCATCATCCTGATTTCTTGGTCCGGCATTCCATGTTGATGGAACGACTGCCTGGTAGTTATTTATCTTTCCATCCTCAATGACCACCCAGTGCGAAAGAACGCCGCGCGGTGCTTCATGGAAGCCAAATCCTTTCTGAATTCCGTTCGGGAACTCAGGTTTGTTAAAGGTATCCAGATCACCTTTGGCAATATTCTCGATGAGCATGTTATAGTTCTCTTCCAGTGTATCACAAAGCACCAGGGCGCGGACAGCACGAGCGGCGTGTCTGCCAAGGGTAGAATGCAAAGCACTTAATGGCACATCAACTCCGGCGATTCCTTTAATCTTGGAAATAGCAAAATTGAGGTATTTCTTGGTCGGCTCATGACCGGCAGCATACATTGCCAGGACATTTGCCAATGGACCAACCTGTGCGGGTTTGT
This sequence comes from Bacteroidota bacterium, assembly GCA_015222065.1. Taxonomy (GTDB): domain Bacteria; phylum Bacteroidota; class Bacteroidia; order Bacteroidales; family VadinHA17; genus JADFUQ01. The sequence continues at coordinate 2,559 of JADFUQ010000466.1, read as the reverse complement.
TATTAAAGCTTGGTGACTTTACCCATGAGTATTTGCCGTTTTCCTGGAAATCAGTGTAATTGGGCACTGTTTCCTCTTCCCATGGATGGCGTGTCCAGTCACCTTTGTACCAGGAGTGTTTGATGCTCTCTTTGACATTTTTTCTAAAGAAATCATCATCAAAACTCTTGATCTGCTGGAATTTACTGATATCACCATTGGGGATATAGCCGCCAGGGGTCATGAATTGTGTACCCTTTGTGTCGATCGGAAAATCCGGGACGGATAAGTAATTCTTAACGCCGGCGCCATAATTAAACCAATCCTTGTAAAATGCAGCGACTGCACATACGTCAGTAACAAAGACATTGAGGACAAAATTCTTGATATTATCCATTAACGTTTTGATATAGTAAAGTCTTTCCATGTTTAGTGCAGACTGGTCATCAGGATTGATTGGATTGGATACACCACCAACAGCAAGATTCTGGATATGCGGAGTTTTGCTGCCCAGGATACCAACAATTTTATTAATTTGCCGTTGATATTCAAACGCTTCCAGATAATGCGCAGCAGCGATCAAATTGACTTCCGGTGGTAATTTCATTGCCGGGTGTCCCCAATAACCATTGGCGAATATTCCAAGCTGACCGGTACCGACAAAACCTTTTAGTCTATCCTGAACCGCCTTAAGGTGCTTTGTTGAATTATTAGGCCAGGGTGATAAGGTTCCTGCAATCCGTGCTGCTTTAGAGGGACTGGCACTTAAGGCTGAAACGATATCAACCCAATCCAGGGCGGAGAGGTGATAAAAATGGACAATGTGATCATGAATACCGTGGGCAGCAATAATCATATTGCGGATAAACTGTGCGTTTAATGGAATTTCCATTTTTAGCGCGTTTTCAACGGCACGCACAGAAGCAATGGCATGTACGGTGGTACAAACACCACAAATCCGTTGAGTATATATCCAGGCATCACGTGGATCACGGTCTTTTAATATTATTTCTATACCTCGCCACATCTGTCCTGAGGACCAGGCATTAGTAACTTTTCCGTCATCGACCTGGCAGTCGATGCGCAGATGGCCCTCAATTCTGGTGATGGGGTCTACGGTTATTCTCTTGGCCATGAAAAATTCCTCCTTCAATTATTGTGCGTGTTTCACTTGTGGCAGAACAGGCAAAGTCTTGACAAATACCAAATATGCCATTATCTCAATCGCAATGATACCGACAGTAATCATTATCTCCGAAAAGGAAGGGAAATATACATAACCATTCCCGGGATTAAATCCGACCAGATAGGTATTGAAGCGATAAAGAACACCCGCCAAAAGCATTGAAACTGCAGACAGGAAAAGGTATTTAGGGTTCTTTCTCTTTGCAGCAGAAAAGAGGATCACCACAGGATAAATGTATAAAAGGTTTTCTAAAATAAACATAAAACTCTTAAGATCGATATCAAATATGTGACCCAATGCGCCCCGGTAAATCAAATCTCCAAACCGGAAGACAAAGTAGACAACAAGAAGCTTTGGTATAACTCCTGCCAGTTTAGATAACATGGAGGTTTCCAGGGGTCTTTTTAAACCAATGGATGAAAACAATGATTCAAAAACGACGATTGCATATCCCATTGTTATCGCAGTGATCAAATATAATAATGGTAACCAATTTGTTTGCCACAAAGGTGAAACTTTTTGTCCGGCAATGATCATTAATGAGCCAAGGGAAGATTGGTGTAAAGTCGGTAAAAGTATTCCCAGAGCAATAAAAAAGAACATTACCTTGTTTAATAATTTCAATTTACCTTTGTGTTGTTCTTTACCCTCAAAAAATGCCGGACTGAATTCAATCCACATCACAGCTACATATAATGCAACACAGACGGCCACTTCAAACATGATTGAATTTGGATTGGCAGTGCCTGGTAGAAAGATATTCTGTAAATTCCACCAACGACCCGTATCGACATAAATTGATACACCGGCCAGTGTATAGCCGAACATACCAGCCATCAGTGCTGAACGAATCAATGGGTGGTATTCTCCTTTATTGAAGATATATATGAGCATAGCCATTGCATATCCACCACAGGCTATGGCCGTACCGGTTACCACGTCGTATACAATCCACATCCCCCACGGATAGCCATCATTGAGGTTGGAAACGGAGCCCAGTCCTAAAAAATATCTTTTGAGGATTAATATTACACCAATAATACCGAATATCATTAAAATCTTGAACGGTTTGGTGAATATTTTTCCTCCTAAAGGTTTACTCTCCATCATAGCAGGCTCCTTTACTCATCCGTTTGATGTTTTTTTGTAGATCGATAAGTCGCTACCACCATACCACCCAACAATATTATCGGACCGATCAATCCTTTGTACAGTGTATGCTGAAGTGTCTCTGACTTAGATGCTCCGGATGTCTCCGGCATCTCCGGTAATCCAAGTTTTTGAAAGGGTACTGCGGATAACATTATATATTGGGTCCCTCCACCTTCTTTCTCTCCGTAAATATGATTGACATATTTTTCCACGGGTCTGCTTTTCTTCTCGTCCGAATCAAC
>JADFUQ010000465.1 GCA_015222065.1 Bacteroidota bacterium | reverse complement strand
CGGACTGAAATATGGAAACTTCCCCTTAGGTTCTTCTTTAGATATGAATTAGAACATCTTATTGAACGAACAGAATTTAAAAGCTATCAAATATTTGGTGACTATAATGAAAATGAATTGGGAAGTGACTCAAAGGAATTTGTTGTAGTATGTAGAAAATAATAAACGAGGATAAGGAATGTGATGCAGTGTGAAGAGAGAAGAGCTGAGAGCAAGGAACCGAAGAGCGAAGAGTGATGCAGTGTTGCTGTGTGAAGAGAAAAGAGCGAAGAGAGAGGGAGAAGAGATGAAAAGGAGAAAAAGGTGAGAAGAAAGAATACCGGCTAAAACCTGCCAGAGTCTACCAGACCTGGCAGAGTTTGAATGTTAAGCCCACATGTCAATTCTAAACTTTAGTATTAATTGAAAAAGACGTATATTTGAGAATATGAATACTCAAATTGAAATAGAAAATAAATTGAGAAGTCTGAAACCCATGCTCAATAAACGATATCACGTTGATAAAATTGGATATTTCGGATCATATTCTCGCAATGAACAAAATAAGGATTCAGATATCGATATTCTGGTTTATTTTCGAAAACCAATTGGTTGGGATTTTTTTGACTTACAAGAATTACTCGAAAAAGAATTAGGATTAAAAGTTGATCTGGTTTCAGTAAAAGCATTAAAGGAACAATTGAAACAAATCATTTTAGATAGTGTTAAATACGTATGACACCCATAAATAGAGAATATTACATTTATCTTGAAGATATGTTGACTTCATTGTTAAGAATCGAAGAATATATCGGAGAAATGGAATTTAAAGAATTTAAAATGAACCATTTGGTTGTTGATGCAGTTGTTCGGAATTTTGAAATTATTGGGGAAGCATCAAAAAATGTCCCTCCGGAAATACAAAATAAATACCCTCAAATTCCATGGAAGAAAATGTATGGATTAAGAAACCTGATAGCACATGAATATTTTGGAATTGATTATGAAATGATTTGGGAAATTTCGAAAAATAATTTGCCACAGAATTCTATTGATCTTAGAAAAATAATTGAAGCAGAGAAAAGCACATGTGGTAACACTTAGGCACTAAATAACAACGAGTGCAGGACATCCCACTGCATTTGTACTCTTGTTATCTTCAAATCAAGAAAAAGGAACGATAAATTTCACCCTGTGAAATAAATCGAAGATTTAGCTTTGCTATTTCACAGGGTAAATATCGAACATCGATAAACGAATGTTGATTTTAGAAGTTAATAAAGCACATTTTCACCAATCAAAATAAATTCAACAATAGAATACTCATAGAACGGCGGTATCGTCCAACTTTGTTTTATCCTTCATTCTGATCACGATTTTTTTATGTAACTTACATTTATTTATCTTATAAAAAGTTCGGAAAACTGGAAATTAGTCTTAATTTGGCTTTTATGTCAAATAGACTGAAAGCAATTTTTACAAATTAAATTATTATGAGAAAAATCTATAACACAACAGCAATACCGGTATTACTTGTAAGTATTATTTTATGCTCATGTAGTTCAAAGAACTTATTAACTATAAGTGTTACAGAACCAGCCCCGGTATATATTCCTTCAAATATTAAAACAATTGGTATTGTTGATAGAAGTTTGCCTTTGGGGGAAAATGAAAAAATGGACAAACTTGATAAAATTTTATCTGCAGAAGGCAAAAATCTGGACAAAGACGGAGCCCATGAATCTGTTACCGGTCTATTTGATGAACTAATAAATAGCAATAAATTTTCTGAAGTAAAAATAATTGATAGCGTTGATGTAAGGAGCCCGGGACTTGGTGTTTTTCCATCAGCACTTTCCTGGAAAACAACTGAACGAATTTGTTATGAAAATAATGTAGACGCCATCTTTGTTTTATCATTTTATGATACAGATGCAAAAATTGATTATAAAACTGTTCCAATTGAAATTGATGGCCCTTTGGGGATAAAAATTCCGGCTATTGAACATCATGCAACAATTGCTACTTTAATAAAAACCGGATGGAGAATTTATGATCCGGTAAACAAATTCATTCTTGATGAATATTTGGTAAATGAGAATTTGGTATTAACAGGTGCAGGGATTAATCCGGTAAGAGCTATTGAAGCAATAATGGGAAGAAAAGAGGCCGTTTTACAGGTAAGTAATAACATTGGTCATAATTATGCATTAAGAATACTTCCTTATAGAATAAGAGTCTCCAGGCACTATTATGTTAGAGGAACAAATAATTTTAAAATAGCAAAACGCAGAGCACGAACAGGTAACTGGGATGGAGCAGCTGAACTTTGGGATAAAGAAGTTTCAAACACTAAAATAAAAGTAGCCGGTAGAGCTTGTTATAATATGGCTATTATCAATGAAATTAATGGTGATCTTAATGCTGCTATTGAATGGACATCAAAATCTTATACCGATTATAAAAATAAAATGGCTTTACGATATCTCAATATGCTTAAATACAGAATTGAAAGAAACAAACAATTGCAGCAACAAATGGAATAATAATTAATGATATTCTAGAATACCAAAAAACATAAAATGGAAATTAAAGAAGTAATTATCCAAACATACCAAAGAACTTACCTATTACTGTCTATTAGTATAAATTCCGGTGAAACTGACCCACCCATTCCTGTGATGTTGACCCACCAAAGTAGTCTTGCAGAACCTGTCCCGGCGTATATCGGGAAGAGGGCTTTAACCGGGCGATAGCGAGATCATGAGTGCTTATTTAAAATCTGTTTACTATTTTGCATGAACGAAGGATAAAACACTTATACGTTGTAGTGCATATAATTTAAGACAAATGGGATTAAGAGAACTCAAATCTGAATTAAAGAAACAAGATAAAGAGACATTAATAAAGCACGTCTCTGAATTGTATAAAAAATATAAACCCGTAAAAGAATATTTCGATTTTTATATCAACCCCAACGAAAATGAATTACTTGAAAAGTATAAAGGAAAGGTTAGAGAAGGGTTTTACCCAAAACGTGGGTGGAATTTAAAATTATCCTTAGCAAGGAAAGCCATCAATGAATTTAAAAAACTTGGACCTTCGCAAGAAAATCTTGCGGACTTATTGCTTTATTATGTTGAATGTGGAGTTGAATTCACTAATGACTATGGGGACATTGACGAAAATTTTTATTTAAGTTTGGGAAAAACGTATGTGCAAGCATTGACATTAATGAGAAAAGAAAACCTTCTTGATAGGTTTGCTGAACGGGCTAAAGAGATAGTTGACGATACTGGCAATATTGGTTGGGGGTTTCATGACTATTTAGTACAAGTTTGTTTTGATTTTTATCACACTGCATCACTGCAACACTGCATCACTGCCTCACAATTCTTAAAACTTTTGTACATTTATCTGTTTTTCCAATACTAATTTAATTATAATCTAAAAATGAAAAGTTTAAAATTGTCTTTCGTAATACTTTTATTATCAATGTTTACGGGTGTATTCTCTTATGCTCAGGACTGGCCAAATTTAAACCGTTTTAAAAACGAAAATGCAAAACTCGGATTGGCTTCATCAGGCGAAAACCGGATTGTATTTATGGGTAATTCAATTACTGAGGGCTGGGGACAGATTTGTCCAAACTTTTTCTCAGGCAAATTATACATCAATCGGGGTATTAGCGGACAAACAACTCCCCAAATGCTGGTCAGATTTAGAGCCGATGTAATTGATCTTAAGCCGGCAGTTGTAGTTATTCTGGCAGGCACCAATGATATTGCCGGTAATACAGGACCTTCAACAATTAAAATGATAGAGGATAATATTATTTCCATGGCTGAATTGGCAAAGGCTAACGGTATAAAAGTTGTTCTTTCTTCAGTGTTACCTGTTTTTGATTATCCCTGGAAACCCGGACTTAATCCGGCTGAAAAGATCGCCACCCTGAATAAGTTTATGAAAAATTATGCTGACAAAAATGAAGTTGTATATCTGGATTACTATTCATCAATGGTAGATGAGCGAAAGGGTCTGAAAGATGAGTACACAAGTGATGGTGTTCACCCAAACGAAGCAGGATATAAAGTAATGGCACCTCTTGCTGAAGAAGCGATAGAAAAAGCATTAATTCAGAAATAAACCGGCTTGGGAGTAGAATAATTAATTACGTTATTATTTTGCCTAACAAAAAGTATAGCATCACAATTTCTTCACTCTTTACTCACAACTCATCTCTCACCTCCTTTTTCTCCTCTTCACCTTTTCCACCCCTTCGACCCTTTAACCTTTCGACTTCTTCATAAAGTAATACGACTTTTTTTGTAACTTACATTCATTTACAACCTGTTTGCTGTTTTGTAAGAACGAAAGATAAATCACTTATACGCTATTGCTTTCAACATAATAAAACATTTCACAATGAAGCATCCACTATTACGAATAGTAATTGCAAGTATATTAGGTTTATTAATATTATTATTTTCTAGTATATTAATGGTGACAATTTCGGGAAGTACAAGCCTATTTAAGAATTTACCAATTATTGAGAAAACATTCATACATACATCAATGTTGATTTTTTCTATTTTGTTTATTTTGATTTTAAACAAAGGGAAATTAAAGGAATATGGATTTGTATGGAATAAAAACTTCCCCTTGGATAAAATTGTTTTAATTAGTCTTTTTTTTGGATTCCTATCTGATCTTATTGACAAATTATTCACTAATACTACCAGTGTAGATCCAACGGCAAGTTTCTCATTCTTAGAACAAATTATATTCATATGGATTTGGGCTAGCATTTGCGAAGAAGTACTTACCCGAGGTATGATCCAGGGCTTTTTATCCCCATTAAAGCATATCGGGATAAACTTTTTTAAACACTATATAAGTTTGCCGGTTATTGTTGGAGCAATATTTTTTGGCGCAATGCATTTAATGTTACTTACTTTAGGAGTTAATATTTTTGCGGTAATAAACATCGTTATATTTGGAATAATATTAGGCTTAATAGCAGGATATCAAAAAGAAAGAACGAATAGTTTAATACCGGCAATAATTGTTCACTTTTGTTTTAATGTTGGAGCGAGTTTTTTATATATATTTCATCTCTTTATTAAACTAACCTAAAAAAACAACATCATGGCATCTAAACCATACACAAAAGATGAATGGAAAACTATTAACGCTGCACTGGACAACGATCCGGATAAGTACCGTTTTCCCAAACGAATATACGGCACTGCACTTATGGGCTCCTTCAACATTAGAAAACTTGGCTCATCCCGTAATCGTAGTGCGGAGACATGGCAGTTCTTAGCTCGAATCTGTAAACAATTTGACTTGATTGCCATTCAGGAAATTATGGATGACCTAAGTGGATTAAACCGGATTATGGAATACCTGGGTCCGGAATTTGGTATGGTTGTATCAGATAAGACCGGTGTATTTCCCGGAGAAAGCGGTCTTGGAGAACGTCTTGGATTTGTATTCCGCTGGTCAATTGTTGAAAGAGGTGAAGTTATCTCAGATATTACCTATGACCGCACTAAAGTTATAGAGATAATGGCTGAAAACTATCAGGCAATACATCATGTCATGCAACCCTATTCTGAAAAGTATTTAGAGTATAAAGTAGGGACAAGAAGCAAACCAAGAAACATAGAACTGCCGGCCTTCCTTTCCTTTATAAGGCAACCTTATTGCGTAAGTTTCAAGAGATTAAAGGTCTTCCGGAAACTCAGCCCTACGAGTTTATGGCAGTCAATGCTCACTTGTTTTTCGGTGATTACATGTCTGACCGCAGGCAGGAGTTTCATGCACTAATGCAATGGATTATTGAGCGAGTGAAAAACAATGATAAAGCCTACTATCCAAATTTTGTGCTACTGGGTGATCTCAACCTTGATTTCAACAACCCAAAGAATGACAGAATAACGGTGGAGAAATCTATGAAAAGCTATGACAAGGACGGTAGTGAAGAAACAGATCCAGCCAAACAGATCAATGTTAACTTCCCTTTTCTTGATATTCATCCTGATCCTGATCAGACCGAGGTATTTAAAACCAATGCCAGACTGGATGAAACCTTTGACCAGATAGGGCTGTTTTTTAGAGATTCAAGTAAAAACTGGCCAACCTATAAGAACAATATCAATATGGGTACCCGGGAAACAGGACCGGATTACGGAGTATTCAACTTTGTAGAGCTTTTCCGTGATGCGCTGGGTGTAAAAGCACCAATAGATAAAATGTCTCCTACTAAGAAAGAGAACTTCTATGCCAGGTTTGAACATAAAGTTAGTGACCATATGCCGCTGTGGTTAAGGCTGTCATTGCCAATTGATTAGAACTATTTAGATATAGCTAAACGTTTATGCAAGGAAATAGAAATAAATAACGAAATTGAAATAAATACCACAACCCACAAATAGCACATTTCCTAACCAGGGCATAAAAGCTGACGCTTCTTTTGGCAAAAGAGCTATATTCTATACATTTTTCTGCTACATTGCAAATATCTTTGTTTACTTGTAACCGATGTTAGTTACAAAATTACATATTCCTTCAGCAGGGGTAAACCTTGTACATCGACCGGGTCTTTTTGAGAAATTAGACGAGGGGCTGAAACGAAAACTCACTCTCATTTCCGCTCCTGCCGGATTTGGTAAAACAACAGTTCTTAGTGACTGGATTAACCAAAACAAAATCCCTGCAGCCTGGTATTCAATTGATATAAGAGATAATGATCCGGTGGAATTCCTAAGCTATATTATTGCAGGGATTCAAACTATTGAAAAGGATTTTGGTCAGAGCTCTCTTAAACTATTAAAAGCACCACACAGACCAAACATTGAATCCATTGTGGGATTGTTAATCAATGATATTCTTAACATAAAAAAGGAATTTGTACTTGTATTGGATGACTTTCATTTAATAAATTCTAAAGAGATTTTTGATATAGTTACATTTCTGCTGAAGCATGTCTCTAAGCAAATACATATTGTAATTGCAGCACGTTCCGATCCGCCATTGCCCATTGCACGTTTAAGGAGCCAAAATCAATTAGTTGAGTTACGGTCATCTGATCTTTGTTTTTCTGCCAATGATATATCCATTTTCTTCAATAAAAAATTCAAACTTGGCCTTTCAATAGAGGATATTCTTTTACTGGAAACTAAAACTGAAGGCTGGATTGCAGGATTACAACTGACTGCTTTATCCATGCAGGGTCGTGAGGATATCTCAGGATTCATTCAGGCTTTTACAGGAGACAACAGGTATATTATGGATTACCT
>JADFUQ010000464.1 GCA_015222065.1 Bacteroidota bacterium | reverse complement strand
TGATATTCCAATTCAGCTGAAAGATTGGATTGATCAATACAGTAAAGAAATCAATCAAATCAGGGTTGATAATCTTACTAGTAAAGATAACGAACTGAAATGGAATAATATTCTGAAAAATAAATTCTCTGTTTATAAAAATAACTACTACTATCAATATGGACCATATATAGACCATATTAAGTGGAATCAAAATTCTCCATGGAATGAAAAGTGCCCTGAACATCCTGACGGACCCGGCGGACATTGTTATGCCGGATGTGCTGCTGTAGCAATGGCACAGGTTATGAAATATATGGAGTATCCGAAAGTTTATGATTGGGATTCTATGGAAAATACTACTTGCGGAATTGAAATTCAAGTGCTTTTATACGATTGTGGTGTATCTGTAGATATGAATTATGGACCAGAGAGCTCGTCGGCTTCAATAGGTGACGTTGACGATGGATTAATAGATGAATTCGACTACAGTCCCTCCAATGTAACATATCTTCAAAGAAAAAATTCTTCGCTTTATAGCTGGAGAAGAAATATTGGCGATGACTTAAGGATAAGAAAAACACCTATAATTTATAGCGGAGAGAATAATGATGGTAGTGCTTCTCACGCTTTCGTTCTTGACGGATATAAACTCTATACTGGTTACAATTGGGAGTACCATTTTAATTTTGGCTGGTCTGGAAGTTGGAATGGTTGGTTTAAGTTAGACTGCATTGAACCTGGTGAGCATAATTACAACTACAATCAATCTGCAGTTTTTAAAATTATACCTTCAACCAGAGGTAAAGAAGAATTTGAAACCGTAGAAAATGAAATTCCTGAAGTTATGAACTTACCTCAAAACTATCCAAACCCTTTCAATCCTGAAACTACAATCTCTTTTACAGCTACAGAGAGCACAAAGATCACAGAAATTACTATATACAACAACAATGGACAGAAAGTAAATACATTAGTTTCAAAAATCCTACCGGCAGGTGAGCATTCTGTTGTCTGGAACGGAACAGACAACACAGGAAATAAAGTTTCCAGTGGGATTTACTACTACAAAATGACAAATGGTAAATTTACTGATATTAAGAAAATGCTGATGATCAAATAATTTTGGAGTATATCTTCAAGATCAAAGTACAACATACGCAGGTAGTGGTGATCATGGCGGCTGGATAGCTGTAGATGATTTTTCTGTCAGCAGCAGTAGATTACAAATGTCCGAACAAACTTCTGTATTGCCGGAAATATATTCTCTTTCTGATAACTATCCTAATCCGTTTAATCCTGTTACTACCATTAATTATAAACTGCCAAAAGATTCGGAAGTTAATATGGTAATTTATAATATGATGGGCCAGAAAGTACGTACTCTTGTAAGCGGGCAAATTAAAGCCGGAAGTTATAACGTAACCTGGGACGGTTTAAATGAAGCCAGCGTTCAGGTACCAAGCGGCGTGTATATAAATCACTTAAGGGCAGGCGATTATAATAAAATACAGAAAATGATATTACTGAGATAACTGCCTTTTATTTAACAGTAAAACAATAAATAAAACAGAAAGCCCGGTGTAGTTAAGTTTAAAACTATGCCGGGTTTTTTTTAAAAGAAAGATAAAAATATTACAAATCCTGTTAATCCTGTTAATCTTGTCGGATGAGATGGAGAATAATAGAAAACAGTAGAGCGGGAAAAGTGAAAAAGGATGATTAAAAACAAGAAGAGCGAAAAGAGTTAATCTGTAAATTCCTTAATCCCTTAATCCCCGTCGTCCTGAGCTTGCCGAAGGGCCTTAATACATAAATCTCTAAGCAGAAAGGAATAAATCTTTTAAATTATTCAATACGTCATCCCGAGCTTGTTGAGCTTGCGAAACCCCGCTTTATCGGGGTCGAAGGGCGCTCAATCACCAAATCATTCAATAACCAAATATAAAGGGGAAAACAATCATGAAAAGAAGAATTTACCCAATACTAACCGCGGTATTATTAGTGATAACAATGTTAGTATATTTTGGCTGCGAAAAACAGGAAACCATACTACAGCCCGGGAAAAAAACTATAGGTGATTCTAATCTCCGGAAAAATACACCGGATAATGTTTGGGAATGCACTTATAATAATATGGGCAGCTTTGATGAAGAGGATATAAAAAATTATTGGAACAAGCTAATTGGTGGTTGGTATAGCCTTGGTGAAATGTATGCGATGTTTGGTAAGAAACATAATGTTATTGATATTGAGACTTATTATGATAAGCCATCATATACAAACAGATATCCTACTGCAAGAGAGGTTGCTCAACAAACGATAAAGAAAAATATACAGTACGCGGATGCATATTATTATTATGCTTCACAAGTTCATCCTGACAATATAAATAGTGAGTCAGGTTTGGCAGGTATTAAAATAAATGCAGGGGCAGGTTTATCGTCAACTGGAAAAGTATATTTTGAATTTATAAATAATGCTACCAAGTATGTGGACTATATTTGCAGTGTTGCCATTACAGATTGGGAAAAACCTATTACACTTAAATATAGAATACCTTTTGATATTGAGATAGTAGATGGAGAAACACAAGAGGTTACTTATATGGTGGTAACACTTGAAACTACCATGAAATGGATGATTTATATAAAAGAAAATTTTGATGATGGTAACCCTGAAGAGATATGGAAAAAATCAGCTCCTATTATTGGGGTTTACGGGAACGCAAACGGGGACGAGACGATCAATATGCAGGATGTTACCTACACCGAATTGATCATATTAGAATATCGTGATCGAACACGTTATGCTGATGCATTATATGATGGCATGATCAACATGCAGGATATAACTCAGATCGAGTTGATTATAACAGGTGAAAACAAAGAGCTTTGGGTAGACATACTTAGTTATTTTAGGGGAAATCCAAACTTAGATTATATGGAAGTTAGGCATATAGGAGACAAATATTACGAAAATATATATGTCGAGACTATAACAGTACAAGAGCAGTTTAGGTTCGCTACTGACTTGGGTGATGAAAAGTACCCTGATATTTTTTATGATGAATAGCGAATATTATTTTAAAGTTAATGAGGAAATCAAATACCAACCGGCGCGGATACTTGACTGCCTTAGGCAGTTGTTGTCCGTACCTTTTACAAGAATAAACGTAATTTGAAATAATAAACAAAACAAAAAGTCCGGTGTAGTTAAATGTTTTAAACTGCGCCGGGTTTTTTTGTAAAACAGGTTTAAAAAGGAAAAGTATTATTTCCATAATAACAGTAAATAGATACCAGATGTCAGATACCATATATTAAAATTGAACCTATGAACCCAGAACCCGTCATCCTGAGTTAAGCCTGCCCTGAGCTTGTCGAATGGCTCAATGGCCTGAACCCCGTAGCCCTCAGGCATATATGCGTAGATACATGGGAATTGAATAAGTTACAACTTATATTTAAGCCGTTAAAACAGCTATTTAGTGGTGTGTAATCTCATTAACACCGGGATTAATCCCGGTGTTAATGAGATTAATATATTTTTAACCGTTTAAACGGTTTCAATTGCTTAGAATAAAGCCTTTAGCCCAAAAGAAAGACGGAAATGAATTTAAGGCTTCACACAGTGATCCCTATGGGAAAAGCCCAAAAATTTTGAGGTGCGCGTAATCCCCGTCCCGACCATCAGGCTTTTGCTCATAGTTAGCCACTGAATTACACCGATCTACACTGAATTTAAAGAGCTGAGAATTGGTTATTCAAATATTTAATAATTTTTTTCGTGTATATTTGTGTAATTAGCGGTTAAAATTTTAATCTGCAACAGCCTGCCATTCGGGACGGGGCAATTCATTATACCATAACTCATTGCGATCAATCGGAACATCCCCTTTCATCATAGAAAAATCTTTTCTGTTTTTGAAACCAACGACTTACCGAATTTATCACCTGCTTAAATACCGTTGGTTTCTTTTCATGCTTTAGAAATAAATGAACCACTTTTGCCAATTCCGGGGTACGTAAATATCCGAATGCTTTATGGGGATTTTTTTCCCCCTGCAATTCATAATCATTATAAACAAATTGATCGATTGCTCTGATGTTCAGTGAATTTGGCTGAAAGTCATCCGACAATGTATGGTCCAGGGCGATTTTATCGTCAACATCAGAGAAATTATACCAGTGTTTTTTTATGGATTCAGGCGTTCTTAATTTTTCAAAGCCGCTTATTTTTTTACGTTGTTCAGCGAATATTTTATTGATGATTACCGGTAAGCCTAACGGTGAACCAATGGTTATAAAGTCATCTATTTTTATTTGTAAATCTGCCTGAACCAAAACATCATAGGCAATAATAGAACCCATGGAGTGGGCGATAAGAAGAATATCTTTTTTTTGATGTTCCTTCAGTTTTAGCAGTAACCGTTCACGGAGAACATCTTTAATCAAACGGCAGGGATGCTCATTCCGGGCGCACATTTTAGAATAATAGGCGTCCAGGTCTTTAAAATAATGATGAATAATCTTATCGGTTATGGAAGAAAAATTAAGTGATAAATCACTGTTTAAAAATACCTTGTCTAATTTTCTTTCGATATAATCAGCTATCTTTGTTTTAAAGTCGCTCACTTTGTTAGAGTGGATTTTTAAAGGCGTTGTATAAATCTCTTCTAAATAAAGGGGGTGATTTTGATCTTTTTCATCCGGGTCTAAAGGCTTTTGATACAGTAAATCCGCCCAATATACCATATCAAATTTAAAAGATAAGTTTGTTTCACCAATGAGCTTTAATCCGTCTGCAATGGCTTTTTCCCACCAATTTGTTAGTAAGCGTTCCGGTGGTTTATTGCCCAGACCATGAACTCCGATGATCATTTTAGACATTTTCTATTCCTCTCACTAACAACTAAATAAAAATTGATGAAAGTTTTTAATTCAAGCATATTCTGATTTTCCATTTTGAACTAAATGGCGGATGATTTTTCCTATAAGCTCCAGTGTCCGAAACAGCAATGGGCGCTACGTCTCGAATTCAGTAGGCAATTGTCAAATAGCTCCGTAGATGCTCGTCGGTGCACACCTGCTTCAGAATGAATTCCGCCAG
>JADFUQ010000463.1 GCA_015222065.1 Bacteroidota bacterium | reverse complement strand
GAAGTAACATGGGATGAAGTGATGAACTCCGATATGAAACTGGGACCGAAAACTTACCAGTTAGGTGAAATGGATATGGAGCCGCATTTCCCTGTACCCGGATCAGAATCTAAAGAGTAAGAATAATCAGAAGTCATCCACCTGTCTGTACGCTTCAATCAATGCTATTTCTCCCTCCTTGCCGGGTTTGGATTTACCGTGCTCCATGCATAAAACACCCTTATACCCTTTTTCAAACAGGTGTTTAAAGATATTTATGAAGTTTATCTCACCTGTTGTCGGCTCTTTGCGTCCGGGGTTATCTCCCAGATGAAATGCCGCAATTTCACTCCACGACCTGTCAATATTAGGGATCAGGTTTCCCTCGGTGATCTGCTGGTGATAAAGATCGTCAACAATCTTGCAACTGGGATTATTTACAGCCCTGCAGATATTGTATGCCTGGGGCATCTTTGTGAGGAACAACCCCGGATGATCATGCGGGTTCAGGGGTTCAAGCACCATTACCACTCCGGCAGGTTCAAGAATATCTGCACAATATTTAAGGTTCTCAATAACGTTAGCTGTCTGGTAATCCCATTCCATTCTCTGATTGTATCGGCCAGGTACAACAAGTAATTGTTTGAAGTTAGTACGTTTTGCTGTTTCAATACCTTCCTTCATTTTTTTTGTCAGCATATCACGAACCTCTTTATGATCAAGAACAAAAGACTCTTTACTGAAATCGGCATATAGCACAAAAGGACCCATCAACATACCAAGATCATCCAGGGTTTTCGCGATCTCTTCCTGCTGTCGAGGTGGTTTTTTCATCAAACCGTTATCAAACATAGCCGTAAAACCCTGATCTTCCATGAACTTAATTTGATCTATCAGATCATCACCTGCATGATTTTTGAACATACCAAAATAGGGAGCATAGTTTAGTTTAAACTTTTGCTTCTGACTCTGATTAACGGGTTTAAACAAAGGACTGCCAATTAGGGATTTGCCGGCAACTGCTGAAACCGTTCCTGCAATCAGGGTTTTCTTAAGAAAATTTCGTCGTTCCATATTGTTGTTTTTTAACTTGTTGTTATTGTACGTTTGATTGTAAAGATAGAAAACATTATTTAAAGACTGGTTTAAATGTTACGAGTTACGGGTTACGGGTTACGGGTTACGGGTTACGGGTTACGGGTTAATAAAAAAACTAACGTGATTTTCAAATATTGTTAGGAAAAATTACCTTTATGTTTCCTTAATTTCAAAAACTATTAGCATATGACACAACTCAAAATGGGAATGATCGGTGGCGGTATCGATTCATTCATCGGCAGTGTTCACAGGATGGCTGCTGCTATGGACGGATATATTGAACTGGTATGCGGAGCATTAAGCAGTACACCTGAACGATCAAGGAAAAGCGGTGAGCAATTGGGTTTGCCTCCGGAAAGAATATATGGCGATTTCATTGAGATGATTGAAGAGGAAAGCCGGCTTCCCGAAAAAGAAAGGATGGATATTGTTTCTATTGCAACACCTAACTACATGCATTACGAACCGGCGCGCTTTGCTCTGGATCACGGGTTTCATGTAATTTGTGACAAGCCTATAACAATGACCCTGAATGAGGCCAGGAAACTTGCAAAAAAAACAGAGGAAACAGGACTGGTTTTTGCCCTTACTCATAATTATACCGGCTATCCTATGGTTAAGCAGGCAAGGCATATGGTACGATCAGGAGAATTGGGTAAAATACGTAAGATAGCAGTTGAATATTTCCAGGGATGGTTGAATACAAAGCTCGAAGATACAGGTCACAAACAGGCAAGTTGGCGTGCAGATCCGAAGAGATCGGGGAAAGTGCTTACCATGGGTGATATCGGCACACATGCAGAAAATCTGGCAGAATATATTTCCGGATTAAAGATCGAATCATTGTGTGCCGACCTGACCAGCCATATAAAAGGGCGAATACTGGACGATGATGGTAGTATGCTTATCCGGTATGAAGGTGGGGCAACCGGCACCCTGCTTGCAAGCCAGGTAGCCACCGGTGAGGAGAATAATCTAAGGATTAAGGTATATGGTGATAAGGGCGGACTGGAATGGAGACAGATGAGTCCCAATACACTTATTATTAAATGGGCAAACAAACCCACGGAAATTTTACGCACAGCCACAACATTTGCAGGATTCGGAAAAGCATCACAACTTGCTTCCCGCATTCCGGCCGGACATCCGGAAGGATTCATCGAAGCATTTGCCAATATCTATAAGAATTTTGCCCTGACAGTTCTAAGCAAGAAGGAAGGGAAAGACCCCGATCCTGAATGGCTTGATTTCCCAAATGTACATGATGGGGTTCGCGGAATGGCTTTTTTAGAAACTGTAGTTGAATCATCCCGGTCTGAGCAGAAATGGGT
>JADFUQ010000062.1 GCA_015222065.1 Bacteroidota bacterium | reverse complement strand
GTCAGGCATGGATGATGAAAGCATTAAGCAATTATTTGTTAAAAACCCATAGACAGGAATTTTGATCTTCAAATGTTAAATACATTACGTTCAACAATAAAAAATACAATAATCTATAGTATTGGAAATGTTTCTTCCAAACTGGTTGGATTTATTCTCATTCCATTATACACTTCAAAACTATTAGTATCCGAATATGGAACTTTAGGGATCCTGGAAATAACTTCTCAAATCTTAATCGCTCTATTTGGACTGAGCCTTTATAATGCATTTTTCAGATGGTATTGGGATAAAAAAACAATATCCAAACAAAAATCAATTTTTTTCACAATTCTTATCGTGGTTTTTTTGTTCTCTCTGTTTTTAATGTTTCCTCTTTGCATTTTCCGGCAAAATTTATCTGTCCTGTTATTTGAGAATATGGATTATTCCTATATCCTCATGTTAATGATAATTGTATCCTGTTTAGAAGCACTTGGAGTCATCATTTATACTCTGATCAGATTGCAGGAAAAAGCCTCTTTTTTCTCATTTCTTTCCGTATTAAAAATATCAACCAGCTTGCTTTTTACTGTTTATTTTATTGCATTCATGGGTAAAAAGATAGAGGGTATCTATGAAGCCCAACTTATTGGTAATGGTGTTTTCTTCCTGTTCTCTTTTAAATATGTCTTAAAGAATATTAAACCAAAATTTGAATTAAGAATTCTTAGAGAAATGTTATCCTTCAGTACACCTCTGATTGTTACATCACTGGCAGGAATAATTTTAACAGTAACTGACCGGTATATGCTTAGATTTCTTGTCGACCTCAAGGCAGTAGGAATATATTCACTGGGTTTTAAAGTTGCTAATACATTACGGGTTTTTATCATTTCCTCTGTTATGATGGCTCTTCAGCCAACTATTTACAAAATGATGAATGCTCCTGATAATAAGCGTTTTTATTCCAAATCAATGACCTATTTTTCTTTTGGTTTAATGATCTGTGTATTAGGACTATCATTCTTTAGTAAAGAAATCGTTAAAACACTTGCTTTTAATGTTAATTACTGGGAAGCATTTACTATTATTCCTCTATTAGCATTTTCAATGTTTTTTGGAATGCTCCGGGATGTCTCTCTTACCGGAATTAATCTTACAAAAAAAACACAAATAACCGCTAAGGTTATTATTTCTGTAACAATCATAAATTTTCTATTGAATCTACTAACTATTCCTGTTTGGGGATATTACGGAGCTGCATTTTCTACAATAATTGCTCAGTTTCTGTTTTTCATATTAATATACCATTATGCCCAAAAGCATTATTTTATCCCGTATGAAATAAAAAAAGTTATTCAAATACTGATTATTGGCATTATACTGATTGTTATATCTCAGCTAGTTAACCCTATGAATATTGTTTTTAGGCTGATTATTAAGTCTGTTCTGTTATTATTATTTCCAATTATCCTTTACTGGCTTAAGTTTTATGAAGAAATCGAACTACTTAGAATAAAACAGATATGGATTACCTGGAGAAATCCTATTGGCTGGAAGAAAAATTTAGTAAGATTAAAAAAAAATAAACTTATTTTACACAAAAATAACAGGGATGAAGCAAATCTTTAAAAACATCAGTAGCGAGATTCTAATTATAGCTCTATTCATTATTATTCCATTGCTATATTTCAGTCCTATGCTCGAAGGCAAGCGTATTGCACCGGGTGATACACAGGTCTTTAAAGGAATGTCTAAAGAATTGTTTGATTTTCAGGAGAAAACGGGGGAGAAAACTTTATGGACAAATAGTATGTTTGGAGGTATGCCAACCTATCTTATCAGCAGTCCCCAGCCCCCGAAAGTTATCAGTTTTATTAACCGCATCCTTACACTTTTTAGTTTCCGCCCTGTAAGCTTCGTGTTCCTGTACCTCCTTGGTTTCTATATTGCCCTCAGGTTGTTCGGAGTTAATCGATGGCTTAGCCTTGCCGGAGCTTTTGCATATGGTTTTTCAACTTACTTCTTCATAATAATTTTTGCAGGTCATGCTTCAAAATCAATTACACTGGGATATTTGCCTGTCATTGTTGCCGCAGTATATTATACCTTAAAAAAGAAGCCTCTTGCAGGCTGTATAATAACAGGATTCGCACTTGCACTGCAACTAATCAATAACCACCTGCAGATAACATACTACACCCTGATCATTGTTTTGATCATGGGAGTTTTCCTGATGATTGATTCAATAAAGGAAAAGCAATTTAACAAATTCATCGGAAGAGTCGGTCTATTGTTTATTCCCGTTATCCTGGCTGTAGGTGTAAGTTTTGCCGCTATCATCACAACACTGGAATATGGGAAGTATTCTATTCGTGGAGCATCAGAGCTTAATAATGAACAGAATGATAACAAAACTTCAGGACTTGATAAGGATTATATCCTTAATGATTATAGCTATGGAATTGCTGAAACTTTTGACCTGTTTATTCCAAATTTTGCCGGCGGGTCACATTCCAATTATTTTGGCACAAAATCAGAGATCTACAAAAAACTTAAATCCTATAATGTTCCTAATTCCCGGCAAATTGTTAACCAATTGCCCACTTATTGGGGTCCTCAGAGATATACTGCCGGACCGGTTTATATAGGAGCCGTAGTTATATTCCTGTTCTTTTTCGGGGCATTCTTTGTAAAAGGTAAAGTTAAATGGTGGCTGGTCTCTATTACTATCCTGTCAATTTTGCTCGCATTGGGAAAACATTTTTATTTTTTCTCCGATTTTTTCATCGATTATGTTCCCGGATATAATAAATTCCGTACTGTCTCAATGATACTGGTCATAGCTGAATTTGCTATGCCTTTACTTGGCATTATCGGATTGAACGAGTTTATTAATGGAAAGCATAAAAAAGAAGCGTTTCTTTATGCAATAAAATGGTCGGTTATAATTACCGGCGGACTGGCATTGATTTTCGTTCTTTTCCCGGGTTTGTTTTTCAACTTTAAGGCACCACTTGACGATAGTCTGTTACAACAAGGCTTTACCCAGGAATTGATCCAGGCATTAAGAACCGATCGTCAACAACTCCTTAAAACAGATGCCTTCAGATCATTGATCTTTGTAATTCTAACAGCAGGATCATTACTTGCATATCACTATAAAAAACTTTCGGTAAAAGTCTTGTATTTTATCCTGCCGGCACTAATTCTTCTCGACCTATGGACAGTTGATAAAAGGTATCTGAATAATGACCATTTCTCACGTAAACAAAAAACTGAAATACCCTATATTGCCACCAAAGCTGATAACGAGATATTAGAAGATCCTGATCCTGACTACAAGGTTCTCGATCTTACAGTAAGCACTTTCAACAGTGCAAGAACTTCATATTTCCACAAATCAATCGGAGGCTATCATGGCGCTAAAATGAGGCGATACCAGGAACTTATAAGTTTCCATATATCACCGGAAATAACCAGGATCATCAATGCTCTTCAGGGAAAAAATCCCGGTTCTGATATCAATACTACTATGGAAAATATAAGTATTCTAAATATGCTTAATTGCAAATACATTATTCTCAATGCCAATTCTTCTCCATTAAAGAATCCATATGCATTGGGTGCATGCTGGTTTGTTGATAAATACAGAATCGTGGAAGATGCCGATGAGGAAATTTCTGCAATAGGAAATTTCAATCCGGCAAATGAAGCAATTATTGATAAACGCTTTGAAGACCAGATCCACGATTTAACTATTCATTCCGACTCAACAGCTAAAATCCATCTTCTAGAATATCTGCCAAATAAGCTGATATATGAATCAGAATCAATATATGATCAAATGGCAGTGTTTTCTGAGATCTATTATCCGAAAGGATGGAAAGTTACTATTGATGGTGAGCCGGTAGATTTTTTTCGTGCCAATTATGCCCTCCGTAGTATGGTTATACCATCAGGAAAGAATACAATTGAATTTAAATTCGAACCTGATTCTTATAACCTCGGTGGAAAAATTGCTCTTATCAGCACAGTAATACTGTTTATTCTTGCAGGTGCTTTTTTATTCCGTCAATTCATGTATTCTCCATTGTTATCCAAAATGCGAAAATGATAAAATGAGGAAATGATGAGATAAGGCGTACTCGTAACTCGCAACATTTTTAAAGAATATCGAAATTGAACATCCTGACAGATAACATCTAATATCTGTCAAGCCAGGGGTATCTACGGGCACTATCCCCAAACTTCACAGCCATCATGAATTCATGAGATCCGAGGCTATGCTTCATTATGCTCGACAATGTATAATCAAAGGCATACCCAAAATAAAATTTATCCAGTCTGACACCGGCTAAAAGAACCACTGCTCCAGCTGTCCGATAAGATAACCCGATCCAATAATCCTCCTTATATTGAAGTTTTACATTAAAATCAATCTGGTACAATAATTCTTCAGTGGTTTTAATTAAGATGGAAGGTTCCAGATAATAATCATTTTGAAGCGGGAAAGTATATCCTCCTGATAAATAGTAATGTCGCAACATTCTGTAATCACTCAACCCTGCATTACCAATCTTCAGATAAGATTGGAAAAGCTGGGCTACCGAAAATCCAACATAATACCTAAAATTTAAAAGATATACCCCAAAGTTAGCATCAGGCACAAATATTGTCTTCCTTAAATCACCACTTAATAAGGGTTCTGACTGATCAAAAAATGTCAATTTTTCATCATTGATCCTGAACTGAAAGGCTGTCCCTGCTAATCCGAAAGATAATTGGGTTTCATCCAGCCAGATGTGATAAGCATATGTGAATTGAAATCCTGTCCTGCTAACTAAACCATTTCTGTCATCAAAAACATAGCCACCTATTCCAACCCTTCCCTCAGTACTGGGTTTATAAATTTTCTTTTTGACCGATGTTGACTTAATAATAAAGCTTTTTTTTAAAATCCTTGTCTGGTAACTCAAAGAATGCGTTCGGGGAGAATGATCAATACCTATCCATTGCTCCCTTGCAGTAAGATTTAATGAAGTATAGCCATCGCTTCCTGCAACAGCCGGATTTAACAGGAATTTATTAAACATGTATTGGCTATAAAGAGGCAACTGCTGTGCTTTAATGCCAGCCGTGAAAAGCAGAAATAATATTGCAACAACGTGTACCTTCTTCATAATTATGACAAACCAATAAAAATAGGAATTTGTCTGTTCTTTCCAAAATCGGAAATTATTTTACGATAGTAACGTGCCCATCAAGAGGCTTAGTACCGTTTTGCAAATCTATAAAATAATAATATGAATCAACCGGTAATGATCTGCCTTTGTATGTGCCATACCATGGCGGATCATAACCGTTCTCAGATTTAAATACGATTTTGCCCCATCTGTTAAAAATTTCAATTACTGCTTTAGGATATAGTTCAATCAACCCGATTTGCCAGTAATCATTAATTCCATCCCCATTAGGCGAGAAAGCTGTTGGTATTTCAAGACATTGGGCATTTTCAAATTTAACTTCAAAGGTATCTCTTAGTTCACAATTATTGTCATCAGTAATTATAACCATATAAATATCTGCTGTGAGTTCTTCAATATAAGAATTATTAATATAAGAAGAAGGGACATTATCAGACCACAAATAGTAATATGTACTTGCAACATATCCCCCTTCAACATTTAACTCAATCTCACCATCCGGCATATCAGGGCAATAAGCATCAGTAATAACTCCCGAAACAGTTAATGGTTCCGGCTGTGCTAATGTTACAGTGGTATCCAGCGAACAGCTGTTTTTATCAAGAATAATAACAGTATAATCCCCTGCCTGTAGTAGTGAACGTGATGATTCTGCAGTTCCATCCATCCAGAGATATGAATAAGGTTCAATCCCTCCTGTAACATCCAGATCAATCATACCGGTACTGTCACCATAACAATAAATCTGATAATCTTCTGAAGCTGTAGAAGACAATAAGATATCTACAAGAAGCGGATCGGGTTCAGTTAACAGAATAGTTGTATCACCAATACAACTTTTATCATCAACAATATGCAGACTATAAGAGCCTGGCTCCAGATTTTGTATATTCTGTTCGGAAGATGTGAATATGCCCGGTCCTGTCCAACTAAACAGGTAAGGAGGTGTTCCACTCTCCATTATAATATTTATCCAGCCATTTATCCCTCCCGCACAGGAAATATTATATCCATTATAATCCGATGTATCAATACTTATAAGTAACGGTGGAGGAAGATGGATATCAATACTATCCTGCCTGATACAATTATTTGCATCTGAAACAGTAACCCAATATGTTCCGGCTGTCAGGTTATTTATATCCTCTGTTACAGCACCGTTTGACCAGTTAAATAAATATGTTCCCTGTCCCGTACCTCCCGTTACTGTCAGATCTGCAGCCCCGTCATCATAATTAGCAGAAGCACAGGTAATATCTGTTCCTGCAATGGAAGTTAACAGGGAGTCAGGTTCAGTCAATACAAAATCACGTGGCAAAACACATCCGTTCAAATCGGTTACTATAACATTATAATGCCCGGCAGTAAGTCCTGTTTGGTCCTGATCATCAGTAATAACACCTGATCCATCATTAGTTGACCATTCATAGCTATAGTTACCAACACTTCCGCCACCTATAATAATATCAATCGATCCCTCATTACCACCCGCACAATTAATATTATTATTTCCTGTAATTGACAGTGAGGTAGTATAAGTAAGACTAAGACTATCAGGCTCGGTGAGAGTAAACGAATAATCTTTCCAGCAATCATTAATATCTAATACACGGACATCATATGAGCCGGCTATCAATCCGGTTTGATCTTCTGCTGCCGGATCAATATCAGCACCTTCTGGTCCTGTCCAGATATATGAATAATTGCCTGAACCGCCAACCATTGTAATATCAATACTCCCATCACTTGCTCCATAACAACTTATATTGTAATTGCCATCATTGGATATTGAAAACACTGTATCGGACAAGTCAATACCAGGTGGATCAATTAATCTGATACTATCACTTGTTGAACAACCAAGGGTATCTGTTATCTGAACATAATACCATCCACTGTCTAATCCCGATTGGTCTTTCAGTGTAGGATCACCGGGCAGAAGTCCGTTTTCATCCGACCATATATAATTGTAATGATAAAGATGATCCTGATAAATTCCATTTCCTTGCAAAACTGTATCAATAATAATACTTCCATCCGAATAGCCATTACATGTAATATTATACGGATCGGTATATGTTGGTGAATGCATTTGCACTTCAATCGGATCAGGTGCAAAAAGCGTATCTGTCCATGATTCATAACAACCTTCATCATCCCTGAGGATCATTTCATAAATACCTTCCGGAAGAGAATCAAAATAAAATATATCAGAATTATTTGCATTTCCTGTATCTATTGTATCTCCAGTTGGTCCTACAAACCAATAATCGAATGGAGGATAAAAATTTTCAAGGACTTCAAAACCAACAATTCCATCAGAACCACCGGTACATGAAATATTCCATTTATATCTTGGTCCTTTAGGGATACCAACTATATTCCCATTTAGTTGTGCCGGTGAGTTTATTGTTATAGTATCCTGTGCCCGGCAACCCAGTGAATCATAAACATCTACAAAATACACTCCTGCAAAAAGGCTATCAATATCTTCTTCGCCTTCATTCTCATAATTCAATGGACCTGTCCAATATATTTCAAACGGAGCTGACCCTTTAGCAAGTTCCAGATCAAGGCTTCCCTCGTTTTGACCATAGCAAGAAAGATTGTTTATTATTGTTAGATCCTGAATGGGTTCAGCATTAACCTTTATTTCAACATCTACTGTGGGACCATCAGCACAACCGGTGGATAATGTTCTTGGTGTAATAGTATATGTAACCGATTGAATTGTATCAGTATTGTTGGTAAGAGTCTGTATTAGCGGGTCATTATTAATAAGTCCTGCATCTGATGCTGTATATCCGGTTAAATCACCTGGTGCACCAGTTGATACGGCAGTATAATCAAATGTCACAATGCCATTAGTAAGCTTTGTTGGAGAAGTAAGTGTTATCCCTGTCTGCCCATTATTACAGATTCTTTCTGCATCGATAAGGGGGATAACCCGGGGCTGTGGGTTGATCTCTATACTGATTATTACCGGTACTCCATCCTGGCACTCTCCGTCTCCGTCACCCGGATCAATATGTGG
>JADFUQ010000462.1 GCA_015222065.1 Bacteroidota bacterium | reverse complement strand
ATCTCATATTTCACCCTCACCTTAATCCTCTCCCTTGACGGGAGAGGATTAAGGTGAGGGTGAAATATGAGATTGCCATACTCTTTTGTGTTTTTCAACAACTACCTTCACACTTTTTGGTATGATTTCAAAATAAAGAGGGCTGTGACCGAGTGATTCTCCATCAACCTCGAGGAAGATTTTTGGATGTGAATGGATTGATATTTTTCTGCATCTGAATGTTTCTATCTTCGGGTGTTGGATGAAAGTCCCGTCATATAGATTGTTTACATTTTTTATTATATCGAGTTTCCCCACATCTTTTATGAAAGTAATATCGAAAAATCCGTCGTCAGGTATGGCATCTGGAACCTGCATCATTCCACCACCACTGTACTTGCAGATACCTACATTTATACTGAAGGCTTTTCCTTCCAGTTCATGTTTGTCGATTTTTAATTTTACCATTTTATATTTGTATCTAATGAGACAGGAAAGAAGACTAAGCAAGTACGGGATGGTTCCACTATGACCTTGTTTTTTCATATAGTTTGCTTTCTCTGTTACAAGAGCATCGTACCCAATTCCTGCAATGTTTACAAAATATCTTTTTTGCGGTTTATCTAAATTATAGTACTTAACAAGACCAACATCCTGGATGTATGTTATACCTTGTTTTATTACACGTATCGCATCAATATAATTTGATGGAATGCCAATTGTCTTTCCCCAGTCTATCCCAACACCAACCGGTATCATGGCAAGGGTAATATCTGTAGTGGGAACAGAGTTCTGGGAAAATATTCCATTCACAGCCTCATTAATTGTACCGTCACCACCAATACAGATGATACTTCTCCATCCATTTTTAATCGCTTCTTGTATGAGTGAAATACCGTGTCCTTTATAATCTGTGAACCTGTGCGTGAAATGAATTCCTGCATCTTTGATAAGTCTGAAAATTTCGGTAAGGTATTTTCTTGCTTTTCCTGCACCGGCGTATGAATTTATAATTAAAAACCATTCATTAACCATAGTTGTGTCTTTTTTTCATTTCATAAAGTTTTTATTTAGTTTTTTGGTACCTTTCAGTACAAATTTTCCATTTCTTATAATATCAGTTCTTTTGCCATTTTCTGTTACTGCAGTTATATACTTAATAGATTCATATGGCAATGTGATATCCGTATGATGATGGGTATAAGCCTTATCAACATTCGTTTTTCTTAAAGCTGTTTTTTCGTTTTCCCTTGCAACAATTTCTTTATTGTCCAGCCTATTAAAAACCGGTTTATCTTCGCTCATTGAAAAACACGTATCTCCAATTGCGAAATGAGGTCCCATTTTTTCAATGATTAACACAGGAAGAATATTCATAATTTTGTGTTTCTTTGCAATGACGTATGCCAGGGTGTTAGTTCCGATTGCAAATTCACCAATAGGAAGTGTTTTATGAGGAAATAGCAAATTTTCTTCTATATATTTTTTATTATCTTTCATTGATTTGAAATTATTGCAACTGTAACTTACAATATAACCATCTTTAAATGACAGGATAAGGTTATTAAATTTCAAGCCTTTGAGATAGGTCTGCTTAAAATGTAAAATACCATTTGTTCCTTTTAATTGTGGTGTAGTAAATACTTCGCCGACAGGGATATTTATATCAGCTCCGCAATTTACGAAATTTGTTTCTTTTTCCGGGTTCATTATTGTTTGCATCTGTACACGTATATCAGTTTTATTTTTTCCTTTTCCTTTAACATGCACATAATCCGCTAAATCCAGAGCATCGATCATTTTCTGCTGAATATGTTCGATATCCTTTGTATCAAGCATGTTTACTTCCAGGATATCTTCAAATATATTCTCATAATTTTTTCCAATTTCAGGAGAAGGGAAAGAAATAATTGTAAAGCTGATTTCCTTTCTTGGTAAGAACTTATCTTGAAGCCATACAAAATTGTTCTGGTACTT
>JADFUQ010000461.1 GCA_015222065.1 Bacteroidota bacterium | reverse complement strand
CTGTGATCGTCCCTATTTCATTCACCCAGATTCCCTCTGTGATAACAGGCGTTTTTGATAGTGTAAAACTCAGACCGGCGGTTCCATCACTTGAGCCCAGCAATTCTTCTTTTATCGTCTCTGCCTGAACAGCCCAGGTAGTATTAATGAAGATACCTTTTATTTTGGGACTTAATATCTGCCTTTTTACCTCTTCTATATGATGCCATTCCGGCTGAAAGGCTTCCAATAACACAGGGCAAGGTTCTAGTTCTGAGATCTCGTTTTCTGTTGCTATTTCTGGAGGTGGACGCTCAAAACGCCTTAAAGCGGGGATTAGATAATTATACCAAATAAACCTGTTCAATCGCGGTTTAGCCGTTATGGGCTGCTTATGATAAGTAAAAGATACCGGCGTAGCCTTTATAGGATCTAGTAGGCTTCGATAATAGTCGTAATAATAAGTTGCAATAATCGAATAAATTAAACCAATTGGTTTAAAGCTATTTCTTACATCAACAGCCCTGATCCAGTAGAGTTCTTCTCCAAATTTCTTTGTATTCTTAAAATCTCGTGGGAATACAAATTCTATTGCTCCGCTTCTCAATAGTCCTCTGGTTTCATCCAGCACTTCAAGCCTTACCCATTTGCCACCTCCCGCATAATATTCCCATTCAATACTTGGGATTTTATCAACCGACCAGGGTTGTTCTTCTATTGCGAAAAATATACTTATTGGTGCCTTTTCTAACTTATTATCGAAACCAAGGTAAAGTGTTTGATAGTCATCGTCTAAGGGTTTGAATGGCGTGAAGGACTTATTTTCGCTTTTACATTCTTTAGTTACATTGAGAAATTCCAAATTGTTGTGAGTAAGAATATGTTCTATGTTTTGTGATACTTCATCATAATTGTAATTTATAGATAAAAGAGTAATTTTTGGTGGTGTAACTTTACCTGGCGCCACTGTATCACCTTCGACTATGACTTCTTGCCCATAATGGCCTCCAACTAGTCTAACTCGTATCCAAAAATTTTCCTGACCGTTGACTTTTGTCGGCTCCAGAGTAGGAAAATCTTCTATATCTAATACCTTAGCGGAAAAACTCTCACCGGGTGATGTCTCATACGCGGATGCTGACCTCATAATGGGCAATATCCAAATCCAACCCTGCCCATCCCAATATTCCCAAGAAAGCACGGGATTTGGTGTTGGGGCACCATCATTATCCCAGTGCACATGGAGTTCTAAAGTAATTGTTGCTCCTTTCTTAGAGAACGCCTCCTGGCTGGCAATATAGAATGCATCATACAATCGTGGAATCATCCCACACGGATAGATTGGCGTTTCAAAATTTTGACTATCGCCAGGAGTTAAATCAAGAGGCACATCATTATAAAAAGCCATATCTGGTAACATACCGGTCTCCGCCAGAGGCGTTAGAGCTACTGTTATTGTGTCTATTTCAACATCCCGCAGATTACTTATTTTGGATGCGTTTACTAAGCACCTAATCCATCGGCTTGTAATGCCGTTAATCTCTCGCTCTTTTATTTCATTATTGTCGCCTTTTGTTAAGACTACTTTATTATCTGTTCCACCCTGGATAGGGTTAAAATCATACCAGTCTAAGATTTTAGCGCTGTTTTCGCCCCAATATTGCCAACTTACTAATTGGTCATCTGCAATCTTACTATTCCCGGGCGAAATTGTTAGCTCAAATGTCACTTCACCCTTAACATTAAATAAATCAGTATGCCCTAAATAAAGGATATGCTCCTGCAAATTCTTCCCCTCAAAAAGCTCAAAGCTTGTTTCCTTTTGCACTATACTACCGGCACTGAAATTTTTTCCCAGTTTATGAGATAAGCTTACTCTGGAATCAGAGACCTCAGAAATTATCCCGTACTCTATCAGCTCAATATTTAGTACATCTCCCTTTTGTAACCCCTCAGTACTACAAACAAAAATGTCTTTATCTCCCGTATCAGCATCATAAAGCAATTTAGTCTGAAAAGGCGCAACCTGCTCACCGGAAACCACATTCGGGGGGCTTTCATAAATCCCATCCTTTACTACGTCAATGCTATATGCCTTAACCAATTTAGAAGGAGCAGCAAGTATATTTTTCTCTGTTTCAAAGATGATCTCACCAGCGGCAATTTGCGCCTTTTCCGGTATCAGAACCGTTTCTGTCGCACCGCCGGAAAGGTAAAAGGTTACCGGCG
>JADFUQ010000061.1 GCA_015222065.1 Bacteroidota bacterium | reverse complement strand
GTGACAAAGATATTTACTATCTGGATATCTATTCTGACAATAATCCAAGGAAGGTAAAAATCAAAGGTATGATTATTGCCCCCGGATTTACCGTTGAAACTAAGGGGAAAATAAATATTGATATTCTGGAGTCGGCAACTTCCAAAAAAGTTGCATCTCCTGAGGCTGAACTACCCTCCGGCAAATTTGTTTATTCCATCTTGAAACCCGGAAAATACGAAGTAATTGCTTCTGCCAATGGATATTCTGATAGTAAAACTGAATTTATAATACCAACTGATTATTCCATAGGCGAAATAAATATAAAGACCGAACTCAAACCCGTGAAGAAAGAACATATTATTCTTCCCAATATCTTTTTCGGTTTTGATAAATTTTCAATAAGAAATGAAGAAACTTACAAGATAGATGAGCTATTCCGGATTCTTACAGAAAATCAGGATCTTAAACTTGAAATCAGAGGATATACCGATTTCATAAATAGTCGTAATTATAACATTAAACTAGGCAAAAACAGATCGGCAGAAGTTGTTAAATTACTGGTTTCTAAAGGAATTGGGAAAGAAAGATTGAAATCAACAAGTGCAGGAGAAGATAATCCAATAGCAATTAATAAGTTTCCTGATGGATCAGATTCACCAAAAGGAAGACAATTTAACAGAAGAGCAGTAGTGATTATTCTTCAATCTGATAATAAATTTATAATTCCAGAGAAAATTATTATCCCGGACAAACTTAAAATTTTACAGTAATAGATACTTTGATTTATTGCAGAAACCTTATCTTATTAATTCCTAAATAAAAAATGAGATTTATTTTCGCATATATCATTCTATTATTTATTCCTTTCACTCTGCTTTCAGGACAGGAAACATTTGATCAGGAAAGCATTTTCTATAGCGCTGATTTTGAGTATGATAATGGCAATTTCAGGAAGGCTGCAACATACTATGAAGCTTTATTAGAAAAAGGACCAAAAACTGCCCACATTAAATATAAACTTGCCCGAACATATCTTGAAATACCCGGAAAATCAAGTAATGCCATTTCCTTACTTGAAGATGCTGAAAAATCTGTTACAACTAATTTCAAAACACAGAACTATCTTGAAACTGAAGCCCCATATGAGATGCTTTTATTGCTTGGTGAAGCATACCAGATGAATAATTTACTTGACAAAGCCACAGCAAAGTACAAAAAATACAAATCTCATGTTATTGCAACCGGTAAGGATCCTGAAACAATAAATAGAAAGCTTAATAGCATTTCTACTGCTCAGAAACTAATAAATACGCCATTAGATATTGATAAAACCTTTTTACCATTTAATAAAACAGGGATTAGAATTTATAATCCCGTCTTCTCAGGTAACAATGAAAAAATGGCTTTTATTAGCGATCGCAAATATTATAAAGCCATATATTTCTCTGAAAAACAAAACGGGAATTGGCTTGAACCCAGGAATATTACCATGGAACTTGAATCTGACGGTTTATTTCTGATTACTTCTCTTTCTTATAATGGTGACGTGCTTTACCTAACCAGGAAAATTAATAACAATGACTATGACTTATTCTATAGTCGCTTTACAGAAGGGGAATGGTCTAAAATAATTTCTCTGGATCAAATCAATACATTGAGTGATGAAATACATGCATGTGAATCACCCGATGGCCATTTTCTGATAATCTCGAGTAACCGCAGAAGTAGTATAGGAGGATATGACCTGTATATTTCATCTTTAACAGATGGAAACTGGGATAATCCGCAAAACCTGGGACCCGTGATAAACACGCCGTATAACGAAAGCACACCATTCTACTCACCCGATGGTGATATGTTATACTTCAGCTCAGAGGGACATAATACTATGGGAAGATATGATATTTTTAGAAGCAGTATCATAAACAATAAATTCAGCACACCCCAAAACCTTGGTTATCCGATTAATACAACTAGAGATGATATCTTTTACTGTCCCACTGAGAATGAATTTATCGGGTATACTGCCTGCGTTTTCGATAAAACAAAAAATCTGAATATTTACAAAATCGAACAATTCAATGCCTCTAACCCAAGGAAAGATATTATTAAGGACACCATAACAACGGAAATAACGGCAGAAAAAAAACAGGAAATTTTCGAGATTAATTTTATTCTATTCCAATTTGATGATTATGGTCTCTCAAAAACTTCAACCCGGCAACTCGACCTGGTATATAAACTCCTAACCCGGAATAGCTCTGCTAATTTGGTAATTATTGGTCATACCGATGCAATTGGCAGTAATAAGTATAATATTAGTCTATCACAAAAACGTGCCTTGTCTGTTCAAAGCTACCTGATAAAGAAAGGAATTACTTCTAAACGGCTTGATGTCAAATGGGAAGGTGAAATACACCCTATTGCAAATAATAAAAACCCTGACGGAACTGATAATTCCTCCGGCAGAAAATTCAACAGGCGCGTTTGTTTTAATCTTTTGAATATTCCTGAAAATGTTTCTATTGAGTATATTAACAATATTCCTGAAGATCTGAAGATTAGTTACTAATCAGTCCACAGTCGGCAGTCCACACGAATATTATTATGAGGTAGAAAAATAATTTCCGAATATATTCGTAAATTATTAAATTTGTTATGATTTGGTTAATAAGTGTATCTATGAAAAAGTTATTTATTTTTCTGCTTCTGGCTTATATTCCTATTTCAACACTATTTGCCCAACAAGACAAGGAAAAGGAGATATTCCTTGATGGTGAATATTTTGTATTACATAAAGAATTCCCGGATGCTATACCTTTTTACCTCCAGCTTATCGATAAATACCCTGATAATGCTAATCTAAACTATAGGTTAGGATTGTGTTATCTTAATATTCAGGGGGAAAAAGATAAAGCCATTCCTTATTTCGAAAAAGCTATTAATAATCTCACAAACAGATATAAAGAAGGTGATTTCAATGAAAAAGAAGCCCCTTATGATACATATTTTTATCTTGCTAATGCATACCTAATTAATAACGAGATAATTAAAGCAAAACAGACCTACGAAAAACATCTCACTTTTCACCATCTCGTTGATACTCTTAACCTTAGTTTTGTTAAGAAGCAAATTGAGTCATGCAAGAATGCGAAAAAATTAAAGCAGAATAAAATTCACTTCGATTCTTATAACCTTGGGCAAAATATCAATGACGCGTATAACAACTTTCACCCTGGAATTTCGCAAGATGGCAATACAATTGTATTCATGACCGGTTTAAAGTTCTATGATGCAATTCTGCTTAGTAAAAAGATTGATGGAAAATGGACTATGCCTGTTAATCTGACACCTCAGATTAAATCAGATGGAGATCTTTATGTCTCCTCACTATCAGCTGACGGGCAAACACTTTATAT
>JADFUQ010000460.1 GCA_015222065.1 Bacteroidota bacterium | reverse complement strand
TTTGGATAATCAAGAGTATAATGAAGTCCTCTGCTTTCGTGAAGGTTTTGTGCCATTTTTATCACCAGGTACCCAACATTGATAAGGTTTCGTAGTTCGCAAAGTTTTCGCGACAGGGTTGATTCCTTATATAATTCCTCCGTCTCCTGGTATATTATTTCTAACCTTTTCAGTGCCCTTTTCAGTCTCAAATCCGAACGGACTATTCCAACATAATTGCTCATGATCTGCTGAGTCTCTTTATAATTCTGAGTAATAAGCACCATCTCTTCAGGATGTTTGGTTCCCTCAAAATTCCAGTCACGTATTTCATTTTTAAATGTATATTTTCCCATTTGCCTGGAACTATCCATGGCAGCTCTGTGAGCAAAAACAACTGCCTCCATCAAAGAATTTGATGCCAACCTATTCGCTCCATGAAGACCTGTACAAGCAACTTCACCAATAGCGTACAAGCGGCTAATACTACTTCTTCCGTTCCTATCTGCTTTCACACCACCACAAAGATAATGAGCAGCAGGAACAACCGGTATCATATCTTTTGTTATATCTATCCCTTCCTTTAGGCACTTTTTATAAATATTCGGAAAATGGTCCTTTAGTTCATCACTATCCAGATGAGTACTATCAAGGTACACAAAATCATCACCCCTTAATTTCATTTCACTGTCTATTGCACGTGCAACAATATCTCTGGAAGCTAACGAACCTCTTGAATCATATCTATTCATGAATTTCTCACCGGCAGTATTTCTTAACACCGCACCAAAACCCCTTAAAGCTTCAGTTATAAGAAATGATGGACGTTCCCCGGGATTATACAATGAAGTAGGATGAAACTGAACAAACTCCATGTTATCAATAATGCCTTTAGCCCTGTATATCATAGCCAGTCCATCACCTGTTGCAACCAACGGATTTGTTGTTGTATTGTAAAGATTTCCCATTCCCCCTGTAGCCACAACTGTTACTTTTGATAAAAAAGTAATAACCTCTCCACTTTTCATATTAAGTACATAAGCTCCATAACACTCCGTATCCGGAGAAGTCCTGGTTATCTTGGTGCCAAGATGGTGCTGTGTAAGCAGATCAATAGCAAAATAGTTATCATATATTTCAATATTGGGATCAGATCTCACCCGTGTAATAAGAACTTTTTCTATTTCCTTACCGGTAATATCTTTATAATGCAGAATACGATGTTCCGAATGTCCTCCTTCCTTAGCCAGATCATAGGAACCGTCTTTATTATGATCAAAATCAACACCCCAGGTAATTAATTCTTTGATCCGGTCAGGAGCTTCCCTGATAACCATTTCAACAATCTCTTCATTGCACAATCCATCTCCTACTAAAATTGTATCCCTGATATGCTTCTCAAAGGAATCAGGGGGGGACATTACAGCAGCAATTCCTCCTTGTGCATATTTTGTGTTTGTTTCCTCCAGATCATTTTTTGACAATACAGATACTGTACCATGTTTTGCTGCTTTAAGGGCAAAACTTAAACCGGCAACACCAGAACCAATGACCAGAAAATCAGTTTCCTTTTTCACTTTCTTTAGTTTTTAACACATATTTGACAAAGATAACTATTTAGCACCTTTATTCACCTCTTCTTACTTCTCTGTTTCTTGCATTCTTCGTATTTATTAGCTTTCAGAATTCATGTTTCATATTTCGGTTACAATTTATGTTTACTTATAAAGCATAATAAGTATACGGATTTTGCGAACGAAGTGAAGCAATCTGTCCCGGCTTTTCGTAAAGTTCATTACAGTCTATCTATTTGGCATTCTGTTTACTTTTGGGAGATTGCTTCGTCGCTTCGCTCCTCGCAAAATCCTTTTTCAACCAATAAAATCACGTTACCATTGTGTTATAATTGTTTGATTGTTATTTGCTTTTTTGCCAACTGCCTTTTGCAATTTGCCAACTGAATTTATGAAAACCGGAGATTTTGAATTACTTTTGTCGCATCATTTTTTCAATAAACACAAATCAGACAACTATGGTCAATGAAGGGAGCTTCAAAAAGCTCGTATCCCACGCGAAAGAATACGGATATATTTTCCCGTCCAGTGAAATTTATGACGGTTTAAGTGCTGTATATGATTACGGTCAATATGGAGTTGAATTAAAAAACAATATCAAAAAATACTGGTGGGATTCCATGGTATTACTTCATGAAAATATTGTAGGACTTGATTCAGCAATTTTTATGCATCCTGAAACATGGAAAGCGTCAGGACATGTCACACAATTTAATGATCCCTTGATTGACAACAAGGACTCAAAAAAAAGATACAGGGCAGATTCGTTGATCGAAGATTATCTTCAGAAAATTGAAGGGAAAATAGAAAAAGAAATAAGCAAAGCAGCGAAACGATTTGGAGATGATTTCGATGAAGAAAAATTCAGGAACACTAATCCCAGAATACAGGTAAATCAGAAGAAATGGGAAGAGATCAATTCCAGATTTGTAAAGGCTATGGAAGATGAAGACCTGGCTGAAATCAGACAAATAATTATTGATTGTGATATTGCTGATCCTGTTTCCGGATCAAGGAACTGGACTGAAGTTCGTAAGTTTAACCTGATGTTCGAGACAAAGCTGGGTTCGGTGAGTGAAGATGCCAGTTCAATATATTTGCGTCCTGAAACCGCACAGGGAATTTTTGTAAATTATCTGAACGTCCAGAAATCCGGGCGTATGCGTATCCCTTTTGGCATTGCACAGGTTGGAAAAGCTTTCAGGAATGAAATTGTGGCACGCCAGTTTCTTTTCAGGATGAGGGAATTTGAACAGATGGAGATGCAGTTTTTCGTCAAACCGGGAGATGAAATTAAATGGTTTGAATACTGGAAAGAAGCAAGGATGAAATGGCACCTGGCATTGGGAATTAATTCTGATCATTATCGTTTTCATGAACATGACAATCTTGCACATTACGCCAATGCTGCATTTGATATTGAGTTTAAATTTCCGATTGGATTTAAAGAGGTTGAAGGAATTCATTCCCGGACAGATTTTGATCTATCACAACACCAGAAGTTTTCAGGCAAGAAACTTCAGTATTTCGATCCTGTATTAAAGGAAAGTTATATCCCGTATGTTGTTGAAACATCTATCGGACTCGACAGGATGTTCCTGGCGGTATTGACACATGCTTATACCGAAGAAAAAGTTCCTGATGCCAACGGGAATCTCGAAGAAAGGATTGTTCTCAGGATACCTGCACCCATTGCCCCTGTCAAAGCAGCTATATTACCATTAGTACGAAAAGACGGTCTTGATGAAAAAGCGCGTAAGATTATTGATAATATGAAATTCGATTTCAATTGCCAATATGACGAAAAAGATTCTATCGGACGCAGATACAGGAGACAGGATGCGATTGGGACCCCGTTTTGTATAACAGTTGATCATCAAACAATGGAAGATGATACGGTAACAATCCGTTACAGGGACAGCATGAAACAGGACCGGGTATCAACAAACAGCCTAAGAGAAATAATCGGTAAAAAAGCAGAACTGCAGAATCTTCTAAAAGAAATTGGCAATTCATGAAGATCGTGTTGCAGTGTGAAGATGTTTGAAGAGACAAGGCATGCCTTGTCTTTGAGATTTGAAAAATGTTTTGGAAAAAACAACCAATAACGAATAACAATTAACAATTTATTCCTTGTGGATATAAAAAAAGTTTTAATCATAACATATTACTGGCCACCGAGCGGAGGTTCAGGGGTTCAGCGATGGTTAAAATTCACAAAATACCTGCGGGATTTTAATTGGGAACCTGTTATCTATACTCCTGAAAACCCGGAAATTCCTGTTAAAGACAGTTCGCTGCTGAATGATATCCCTGAAGGAATTACTGTGCTGAAAAAGAAGATATGGGAACCCTATTCATTTTACAAGAAATTTCTCGGACAAAAAGGAGAAGATAAAATACAAACCGGATTCCTTACTGAAAAAAAGAAACCAAAACGAAAAGAAAAAATTTCAGTCTGGATCAGAGGGAATCTTTTTATCCCGGATGCCAGGAAATTCTGGATCCGGCCATCTGTGAAATACCTTACAACCTATTTGAAAAAAAATCCTGTTGATATAATTATTTCCACAGGGCCTCCGCATTCTATGCACCTTATTGCCCAAAGACTAAAAAAGAAATTAAATATCCCATGGCTGGCAGATTTCAGGGATCCGTGGACAAATATTGATTTTTATAAAGATCTGAAATTGACCCAGTGGGCTGATAAAAAGCATAAGAAACAGGAACAGTTAGTTATAAAAGAAGCCGATTCACTTATTGTGGTAGGAAACACTCTGAAAAAAGAATACCAAAATATGGGTGCTAAAAATATTTCGGTAATTACAAACGGATATGATCAGGATGATTATATTGATAATGATGTATGTTTAGATAAGAAATTCAGCATCATGCATGTTGGAACAATAACATATTCAAGAAACCCAAAAGATTTATGGTTAGTTCTATCTGAACTGGTTAATGAATATCATGATTTTGCTGAGGATCTCGAAATTAAACTGATTGGAAAAATTGATTTGTCTGTAAATGAAAATATTGCCAAACTGGGACTGGAAAAATTCGTAGTAAAAACTAATTATCTCTCTCATAAAGATGCAATCAGGGAGCAAAAAAAATCACATGTCCTTTTTCTGCCAATAAACAACACTCAAAATGCAAAAGGCATAATAACAGGAAAACTTTTTGAATATCTTGCAGCCAGAAGGCCTGTTCTTGGTATAGGTCCTACCGACGGGGATGCTGCAGAAATTATTAACAACACGAAAGCGGGTATGCTTTCAGGATTCGGAGACAATAACAGACTGAAAAATAATATACTTGCTTTGTATCATGATTACAAAAATGGCAAATTGCAAACCAATAAAGGTAATATCTCAAAATACTCAAGAAAGAATCTAACTGGTGAGCTTGTTGAATTACTTAATGGATTAGTTAAATAAAAAATGAAAAAAATAATATCGTTAGTCGGAGCACGTCCAAATTTCATTAAAATAGCACCTCTTCATAAAGTTTTCAAAGTTTTTTCAAAAGAAGTAACCCATAAGATATGCCATACAGGACAGCATTTTGATGAGAATATGTCAAGAATATTTTTCGATGAGCTTGATCTTCCAAAGCCAGATTTTTACCTGGGAATAGGAGGAGGCACACATACTGAACAGACTGCCAGGATTATGATCGAGTTTGAAAAAGTTCTTTTACAGGAAAAACCCAATTTAATAATAGTCCCCGGTGATGTGAATTCAACTTTGGCCGGTGCTTTAACAGCAGCAAAAATGGGAATAAAAATTGCTCATGTTGAGTCAGGCTTGAGAAGTTTTGACCGTTCCATGCCTGAAGAGATCAACAGAATGATGACTGACGTGCTGGCTGATTATCTGTTTGTGAGTGAAAAGAGCGGACTTGAAAACCTGACCCGGGAGGGGATAAACAGTCACAAGGTCTTTTTTGTGGGAAATATAATGATTGACAGTCTGGTGCACTATTTACCCGGAATTAATGCCTCCTTAATTACAAAAGATTTAGAACTTTCATTAAAAAATTACATTCTTGTAACATTTCACAGACCAAATAATGTTGACAACCTAAAAAGCCTCAAGGATATTGTCAATCTATTGAATAATATATCCGTAGAGAAAAAAGTAGTATTTCCTGTTCACCCCCGCACAAAAGGGAACCTTGAAAAATTTGGTTTGTTAAAACAATTCGCCAAAAATGTTTTATTAACCGATCCATTAGGATATGTTGATTTTCTGGCACTTGCCAAAGATGCCGAATTGGTAATAACAGATAGTGGAGGAATTCAGGAAGAGACCACGTTTATGGGTATTCAATGTATTACTGTCAGAAACAATACAGAGCGACCTGTTACCGTTGATATTGGCACAAATCATCTTGCAGGTACAGATCTTGATCTTGTTAAAGATACTACTTTCATGATACTAAACGGAGCAAAAAAGAAAGGAAGCATACCGGAATTGTGGGATGGAAAAACAGCAAACAGGATAGTTAATATTATTCTGGAGAAATAGGTTGAAACTTTTTTATTATGAAAATATTAATGGTGCTTGATCGTGAGTTTCCTCCTGACATCAGGGTTGAAAATGAGATTGAAGCATTATCAGATAATGGGCATGAGATACATCTTGCCTGTTATACCAGGCAAAACAGACCTCAATTTGAGAAAAAAGACAAATTAATAATACATAGAAAAAAAATCTCAACATTTTTATATAAGTCAAGCGTTGCAGCATTGATCTTTCCATTCTATTTTCATTTCTGGAAAAACTTTCTTTCAAAAATACTGGCAAAGGAAAAATTTGATACCATCCATATACACGATTTGCCGCTTGTTGGTGTTGGTATTAAGATGAAAAAGCAATTCTCCGTTTCTATAACTGCTGATCTTCATGAAAATTGGCCTGCTTACCTGCGAATAGCGCGCCATACAAAAACATTACCAGGAAGAATCCTATCTCCAAATAAGTTATGGGTTAAGCATGAAAAAAAGATTTTATCTGAATCAGACCAAATTATTGTTGTTGCCGATGAGGCAAAAACAAGACTCATATCTAAAGGAATTGATGCTACCAGGATCAAAATAGTATCCAACACTCTTAATATAAAACACTTTACCCTTCCTGAAAAGAAAAAAGAAAACTCTGAAACAATATTGTTTTATGCAGGAGGGATACAATACCACAGAGGCCTGCATACTGTAATTAAAGCTTTAGCCAAAACTGAAAACAAAAACTTGAAATTCTGGATTCTGGGAGAAGGAGTTGAAAAGAAAAACCTTAAAAAATTAACCAATACTTTAAATCTTGCAAATTCCGTAAAGTTTTTCGGTTGGAAATCATTTGATGAAATGATAGAATTGCTTTCTCAGGCGGATATTGCAATGATACCACATATTAAATCGGATCATACTGACACAACCATTCCACATAAACTATTTCAATATATGTTTGCAGGAGTACCAGTAATAGCCACAAATTGTATTCCAATAAAACGAGTTATTGATGAGACACAATCAGGAGTATGTTATGCAAGTAATGATGATAAAGAATTAGCTGCTATCTTTGATTCGATTTCACCAAAAGATCAAATAATTTTGGGAGATAATGGAAAGAAATGGGTAATTAAAAAGTATAATTGGGAAAACGAAGCAAAATCACTGAATCAGATATATAGCTAAAAAAACATTTCATATGAAACAGGCATTGGTAAAAAAAGGAATTGTAATCGGCGAAGAAGTACCTGCGCCGGTCGTTTCAGAAGGCTCTGTTCTGATAAAGGTTGTAAACAGTTGTATCAGCGCCGGAACAGAAATGTCCGGAGTCACTTCAAGTGGCACACCTATTATTAAAAGGATACTGAAGCAACCGGAGAAAATATCAAAAATCATAAACCTTGTACGTTCTGAAGGAATAACAAAGGTATATAACCATGTAAAAGGTGAGCTTGATGCCGGGAAACCAACAGGTTATTCATTAAGCGGAATAATTATCGGAGTTGGTAAAGGCGCAGAAAAATTTAATGTTGGTGATCGCGTTGCTGCGGCTGGTGGAGGATATGCAAATCATGCAGAATATGTTGATGTTCCTGTAAGTCTTGTTGTGAAAATTCCTGATAATTTGGGGTATAAAGAAGCATCTACGGTAACTCTTGGAGCAATAGCTATGCACGCGGTCAGAAGAGCAGATCTGAGATTGGGAGAATTTGGTGTGGTGTTGGGAGCCGGTATTTTGGGTTTACTCATTATCCAGATGTTAAAAGCATCAGGTATAAGAGTAATTGCCATTGATCTTGATAATAAAAGATTATCCCTGGCGAAAGAATTAGGAGCTGAGCATGTGTTAAATCCTGAAACAGAAGACCCGGTTAAGTTTATTGAAAATTTGACTCACGGACATGGCGCCGATGTTGTAATTTTTTCAGCATCAACCACTTCAAGTAAACCTTTATCACAGGCCTTTCAAATGTGCCGCAGGAAGGGGAAGGTTGTTCTGGTTGGAGTATCAGGAATGCAAATCGAAAGGAAAGATATTTATCCGAAGGAAATTGATCTGTTGATCTCAACTTCATATGGCCCGGGCAGGTATGATAAAACATATGAGGAAAAAGGAATTGATTATCCTTATGCTTATGTCAGATGGACAGAAAATAAAAATTTCAGTGAGTACCTCAGACTTTTAGAAAGTGGAAGCATAAACATAAATCCAATAATTGATGATGTTTTTGACATTGATCATGTTACTGATGCATTTAACTCTTTAAAACAGACCGAAAATAAACCTTTGATGGTTATACTGGATTACGGACAACCTGAGTTAGAGTTGATAGATCAATATCAAAACCATAATCGTAAAACAGAGATTAAAACAAGTGTTATCAATAAGGATATTATCAATGTTGCAATCATTGGCATCGGTAGTTTTGCCTCTAACGTACATCTCCCAAATCTCAAGAAATTAGACAGAAAATATAAAATTTATGCAGTGGCAGATAGAAAAGGGTATAAAGCCAAATCCATTGCCGAATTATACCGTGCCAATTACGCAACAACTAACATTGACGAAATTTTAGATGATCAGAATGTAGATCTTATTCTCATCTGTACCAGACATGATTCGCATGCAAAACTGGTGTTAAA
>JADFUQ010000459.1 GCA_015222065.1 Bacteroidota bacterium | reverse complement strand
AGGATGTTTCTGCTGAGATAAATGCCCTTCTGGCTGATGAAAGCCAGTTAATCGGTTCCGGTGATGATTTTGAATTTCCATATGGGGCTTCACTCGCGCCAATGAACAGAAACCCGGCGTATCAGCAGGAATATACACCCGGCGCAGGATATTTTTATATCAACCCTTATTTTTACGAAATCCTGACCGGACAAAATACTTTTTTCCCGGTAGAAGGAAACCCGTATTTGGGTATTACAGATCCCAGGGTACCATATTATTTTTATAACCAATTAGCTCCCGGGCAAGCGGCAGAAAATCCGGTTGCTTATAGAAACGGAGATTTCGTCTCTATCTATATGTTTTCATACAATATCGATCCGAATGAAGGATTTGACCAGGCTTCTTCGCAGACCATTGCAGGACTTTATCCAATAGGAGGCAGGTACGATGACGGAAATGGTGGAATCGCCAATTTTAATGGTGCCGGTGATACACCGCAACGGATGCTAACTTATTTTTCAAGGTTATATACACAGGCTGAATTAGCTCTTGCAGGGGTAACCTCTCAGAATGACTCTTTGTTGCTGTCTCAGGCTATACAAGCTTCTTTTGATAAGGTCAATGAGGTAGCATCTGCTGCCGGTGCACCTTCCATTGTTCAAACTGACATCGACACTTACATAAGTTCAATAATGTCGTTATATGCCGGTGCGG
This sequence comes from Bacteroidota bacterium, assembly GCA_015222065.1. Classification (GTDB taxonomy): domain Bacteria; phylum Bacteroidota; class Bacteroidia; order Bacteroidales; family VadinHA17; genus JADFUQ01. The sequence continues at coordinate 1,702 of JADFUQ010000459.1, read as the reverse complement.
ATAATGAGGGCAAACTTCTTCAAATCATGACACAAAAGTGGATAGCAAGTTTCGGTTTTGGTATCGATGCTTACAATGATTACCGGCGTACCGGATATCCTGTGTTACATGATGGTAATACTGACAACCTTGATGTAACGGTAAGGACCAGAGAATTTCCGGTTTCATTTCCATGGAAAACAGCCGACTTGCAAGTAAATAAGAATGCCCCAACCCAGAAAAACATAACGACTTTCAATGTTTTTTGGGATGCTAACTAATAACCTTTAAAATTATAAAGAAATGAAGAACATTAAATATTTATTATTGATTATTGGCATAATTTTAGCCTTTCAATCGTGCGAAGACGAGAGTAAAATACGGTTCCCGGAATTTGAGGATGCAGCTAATATGAGAATACAAATTGATCCGGACTACTCTTCAATCGATGCTTCAGACATATCAAATGCAAAACTGGTATTCTCTGTTTTTTCTGAAAATACAAACATTGAATCTGTTGTAATTAGTGCTGTTTATTATTCTTTTCAGAATGATTCCACAACGGATCCGGTAGAAGTACTGAGTCTTACCCAATCGGATTTTAATGCTGCTAATGGCGCAATCCGGGACAGGGAATTCACAGCACAATTTCTTGCTGAAAAATTTGGACTGCCCGGTGGAATAAGTGATTTAGGCGGAGGTGACCGGTTTGATTTTTTCAACGTTACAACGTTAACGAACGGTATGGTGTTCCCTGATACAATATTATCGGAGACAGACCATGAAACCGTAAACGTTACTCCAAACATTATCAACAGTTCAGGTACAACAAGTTTTACTGTTGGCTTCACTGCTTATGTAGCATGTCCTGTGCCGAACGGTTTTGCAACGGGGGATTACATGTTTGAACAAATTGCAGGCCCAGCCGACCCATGGTTTGGTGAAGCAACCAGGTGGAAAAGTGAAGTGGTTACACTAACCCAGGTAAGTCCTATCGAACGTACATTCAATGGGACATATCTTATTTGGGATGGACGTGCTTTTAACTTTTTGCTGATCTGTGGCAATGTGCTGGTGGGACATCAGGGCACAGGTATTGGTTGTGGCGGACCGGGTTTAAATTTTACCGGTGCCACACCACCCGGTACTTATGATCAGCTCGATGATAGCCTTATCCTTATAGAAATTATAGAAAATGTTGACGGTGATTGTGGAGTACCGACAGCAGAGCCAATGACTTTGAGACTTACAAAAATCAATTAATTATCATTTTTTCGTGCAAATAAAATTTAACACTATTAGATATGAAAAAAGTTAAATACTTAATATTAACAACAGTTATCTTAGCCCTGTTAGGCTCCTGTGTTGATAACTACCAGGATGCTAATCCGCCAAGACCCTTAGACGGGCCTTATTTCGCACTGAATGCGGGCGGGGATGTATTGGAGACCGCCGAAAATGGTAATTTCATTGGTGCTAATCAGACCATTGTTTTTACACTGGATGTAATTAATTGCCAGGGAGGCATTGATTCGGTGGGTGTTACTGTTAATGAAGAAAATCTCGGTACTGCTGTAGTCGATGAAGTTTCTCTTAGTGCGGCAATTGGCCAAATCCAGGGTGAAGTTACGGTTAACTATACTACTGTATCACAAGTTCTGGAAGAAACCGAGCTTGAAATTGATGTAACATTGTACGACGGGCAACAGGAAATAGACTGGTT
>JADFUQ010000458.1 GCA_015222065.1 Bacteroidota bacterium | reverse complement strand
CAGGTCAGATTATAAACTGGGAGGGTATCAGGGAGGAGTAGAGATGAAGAGCGCTTTACTCAAAAATGAAGGGTTTAAGATATCAAAATCAGGGAAGGTCATCACCAAAAGATTTTACTATTAATATTATTCAATGATGCAAATGTATTTCAAACAAGAACTTGACATATGTGTTATAATATCTAAAAAGAAAATTAATAATGGCCAAAGGCAAAATGCGGGAGAAGTAGCAAATTACAAAATTCTACATACAGGGTAGGAGTTGAATTTATTTGACCGAAGCGGAGTTGATAAATTAAGTTCTTACAAAATGTTACAGAGAGTCGTTTATGGTGAGAGGCGACATAAAGAATTTAAAGGATTTGCGAAATGGACCCGCAAGCTTCAAACTGAAAGGACGTAAATGGTTCAAGTAAGTTTTGACGGACTTTTCCACCGTGAGAAGGAAAAGGGTATCGGTATATAACTGATATAACCCATACCTTTATAAGTGAAATTTTTATTGTTATTAAAAATTTCATTAGAGTGGCACCACGGAAATTAACCTTTCGTCTCTGAGAGATGGAAGGTTTTTTGTTTTAGTTAGTGGTTATAATTATTGTCTGTACCCTATTAAATTAAGTGGAGTCTATTAACCAGATCACTTTATGGTTAGGTTGTTAGACTCAAGCAGGGTGGCACCGCGGATAAAAACTCTTCGTCCCTATTAATTCGGTAATTAAATTAGGGGTGAAGAGTTTTTTTTATTTTTTTGTTATATGTTATTTATCAAATTTAAATATTAGGAGATGTTTGATAATGATGGGTAAGATATATTATCTCAACGAGGAATCAGATCACAATTAATAAATGTGTTAATAACAGAAGATGATATTTGTGAAGCTCTTGTAAATTAAAAAGTCTTTTAAAAAAGGTGTATTGTATTATGCTTAACATAGTGTGAGTGATAAACTTCGGAATTAATTGCGCTGTGAATGTAATAAGACAGTCCAGAGAGAAAAAAAATAGAGAGGGGGGTGAACATATATTAGTTAAAAAATTTAAAAGTAGTAGGTAGGATAAAAATCCCAATTCTTATTGGGGAAAATAATTAGGAGGTGTTTTTTTTGAAAAGAATACTGTTTTTATTAATTACTGCTGTATTGATTGTGTCTTCATTAGGTTTTGTAGCACAAGGAGCGGAAAAAGTAGTTGCAGTTCTAACACCATATCTTGCATCAGTTACAACTAATACAATGATAAGAACATTCGAAGAATTTGGTGAGGAAGAAGGTTGGAAGGTAGTTGTAATTGATACAAAAGGTGACTTCGGTGCACTTGCAAATAGATGGGAAGATGTCATAGCACAAAAAGTTGATGCTATAGTTATGGGAATGGGCGATCCAAATCAGCTCGGAAAACAGATAAAAATGGCAAGTGAAGCAGGTATACCTGTGTTTGGTGGAGACGCTGGGTACATTGAGGGAATGGTCTGTAATGTAACGTCTAATAACTATGTCTTGTCAGCACAAATTACTTCATATTTGTTCAATAGACTTGAAGGAAAGGGAAATGTGGTAAAATTCTATCATTCCGCTCACCCAGGTGTCAGAAAAAGGGAAATTATTTTCGATACTATAGCAAATTCAAAGCCTGGAATAAAAGTTATTGCTGAGCACTTTGTTCAAGTTCCAGGACCAATTGAAGATGCGAAAAAGGCAATGGAAAGTATATTGCTTGCCCATCCCCAAAAGGGTGAAATAGATGCGGTATGGGCAGCTTGGGATGAGCCTGCAATAGGTGCAGCTCTTGCAATTACCGAGGCGGGAAGACAGGATGAAATAATTGTTACCGGGATTGATGGGAACAAACAGGCACTTGAAATGATAAAAAAAGGTTCCTCAATAAAAGCTACAGTAAAGCAAGACTTTGTCGAAATGGCAAAGATCCTGGTTGAACAGATTAAAAAAGTTTTTGATGGTGAGAAAATTTTAGAGAGAATATTTTATGCCCCCAGTCCTCTTATAACGCAGAGTAACGTTATTGACTATTTGCAATGAGTAGAAAGTTCGTGCTATATAAATGAACCAAATTAGAGTGGTGCTGCACCAAAATAAGGTGCAGCACCTTTAGGAGGGAAATAGATTTAGATGAAGGGAAATGGCAAAGTTATTCTTGAAATGCAGGGTATTTCGAAAAGTTTTCCGGGAGTAAAAGCTCTTGATAATGTATCTCTCACGCTAAAAGAAGGTGAAATAATTGGACTTGTTGGAGAAAACGGGGCTGGTAAATCAACTTTAGTGAAAATACTTGCAGGGATATATAGACCTGTCCAGGGTCGAATCTTCATTAATGATTCCGAAGTTTATTTGAATTATCCCTGGGATGCAAGCAAATATGGCTT
>JADFUQ010000457.1 GCA_015222065.1 Bacteroidota bacterium | reverse complement strand
TGCTTCTCATCAATTATGAAAAATAGCTCATCCGTCACCTTATACATCTCCTTACTGTTATTCTGCATATAAAAATTCTCTGTCTTATGCATAAGGGTTTTATTCCCTTCTTCGCTAAGGAACTTAATTATTGCATTGTTTTTAGGTAGTCCCTTGAAGGCACGCAGAAGCAACAGTCCGCCTTTCTCATTATCTCCATCTCCGATTTTTTTCTTTGATTCAGCCAATATCTGTGTAACAAGCTTCTTTTGAGCATTAACAAGCTTTTCAACTTTTGGTTTCAGTTCGTCAAATTCCTGGGTATCTGCCTGTTTGGTAGGACCAGAGATTATCAGAGGAGTCCGTGCATCATCAATCAGCACCGAGTCAACCTCATCAACTATTGAGTAATGATGTTTGCGCTGCACCAGGTCATCCGGACTAATGGCCATGTTGTCACGGAGGTAATCAAATCCGAACTCATTATTAGTCCCGTATGTAATATCAGCTTTATATGCTTTCCTTCTGGCAATTGAATTGGGTTCATGTTTATCAATACAATCAACTGACAATCCATGAAATTCGAATAAAGGACCCATCCATTCAGCATCCCTTTTTGCCAGGTAATCATTAACTGTTATAATATGTACTCCTCTTCCGGTGAGAGCATTAAGATAAACAGGTAATGTAGCAACAACTGTTTTCCCTTCACCAGTTGCCATCTCCGCTGCCTTTCCCTGGTGCAGGATCACCCCTCCAATTAACTGAACATCGTAGTGAATCATATCCCAGGTAATCTGGTTTCCTCCGGCTATCCATGAATTTTTAAATATCGCCTTATCGCCCTTTATATCAACATGCTCATAAACTGCAGCGAGGTCTCTGTCAAAATCTGTAGCAGTTACCTCGATAGTTTCATTCTCTTTAAAACGTCTTGCCGTGTCTTTCATAACAGCAAATGCTTCAGGCAGGTACTTATCAAGAATAATTTGTAGTTTTTCCAGTATCTCTTCGTCCTTTTTATCAATAGTATCGTATATACTTTGCATTTTCAGAACATCCTCTTCTTTTTCCGCCTTTTCCCTTAAGCTTTTAATTTCAGCTTCCTCATTTTTTATTCCTGCAAGAATGTTTTCTTTAAGCTTTAAAGTTCTATCTCTAAGTTCATCATTTGTTAATGATACAACTTTCTTATATTCTTCTTTGATTATCTCAACAAAGGGCTCAACCGACTTCATATCTTTTTCATATTTATTCCCAAACACCTTCCCTACAGTCTTACTGAAAATATTCATTATTTTGATTTTTTTTAATAATTACATGTGCCAAAGTTACTCATTTTAATAGCTCCGGCTAAAAATTTTCTCAACATGTTTTTATGAAATCTTCCGTTCTTACCTTGATTTTAGCAGTTTCCTTACAATTCTCTGATTATCAGCAATAATTATTACCAGGTATAATCCTGCCGGTTGGTTATTTATATTAATCTGTTCATTGAAATAATTCCCGGTATTTAATAATTCTCTTGAGTATATTTGCCTCCCAACAAGATCAGTGATCATAAAATTCAACTGTTTCACCGGTTGGTGGAATGTTCCTGAAATTGTGAATGATCCGGATGTCGGATTTGGATAAATATGAAAATCCTTCGGGGTAATTATCTCCTTCTCTCCAATAGCAACATCACCCTG
>JADFUQ010000456.1 GCA_015222065.1 Bacteroidota bacterium | reverse complement strand
TTTGGTGCTTGTTTTTTGTGATTTTTAATATCTATTTAAACCTTCACACTTTATAGACGGACTCTAAATACCTATAATAATTTTATTCTACTCAATTACTTTTTCAGAATTCCTAATCTTTGTTTTGTTATTCTTTTGCATGATTTCACGAGCGAGATTCAGAAAGTTAACTGAACCTTTTGAGTTTGCATCATACAGAATAACAGGTTTTCCAAAACTAGGTGCTTCACTCAGTTTAACATTCCTTTGGATAATGGTTTCAAATACCATTTGCTGAAAATGCAATTTAACTTCATCCACAACCTGATTAGCGAGGCGCAATCTTGAATCATACATTGTAAGAAGAAAACCTTCAATTGCAAGATCTTTATTTAACCTGGTTTGAATAATTTTGACGGTATTTAAGAGTTTGCCCAAACCTTCAAGAGCAAAATATTCACATTGCACAGGAATTATAACCGAATCGCAAGCAGAAAGAGCATTAACAGTGAGCAGCCCCAGGGAGGGTGAGCAATCAATCAATATAAAATCATATTCATCAGGTATCTTCTCTATAACCTTCTTTAGCATTTTATCCCTGTTGGGCATGTTTAACATTTCTATTTCAGCACCTACTAAATCAATATGTGATGGAATGATATCCAGATTCTCAATTTCAGTGTTTAAAATAATATTTCCCGGGCTTACATCATCAATAAGACACTCATAAATACCTGTCTTAATATTTTTAATATCCAAACCAATACCTGATGTGGCATTTGCCTGGGGATCATTATCAATAATCAGCACCTTGTTCTCTAAAGTAGCCAGACTGGCAGCCAGGTTTATTGCTGTTGTTGTTTTTCCAACTCCCCCTTTTTGATTTGCAATTGAAATAATTTTTCTCATATATTGATTATCAGTGTTATAATTATTAATACTCTATTCAAAAAGAAAATGGTCAAATTTAAAGGTTTACTTGTCTTAAGTTTTTTTTTCTAATCCTGAATTTTGAACATTTTTCAACCAGTTATGAACAAATTATTAACAGTTTTGTTGAAAACATTTTTTATGCATTGATCCTCAAAAAAATAAGAGTTATGACCATTTTCCGGATATATCAGATAAAATAAACCCTTAATCTTGCAGAGTAAAGAATATTTTAGGTTAATTAGCGCAGGAATAATAAGAAGGCTTAGCCTTTATTTATATGAATGATATATCTTTCAATAAAGTTAAATTCCGGTACATTATATTAAGAAAAATCCAATTAGATGCCTACATCCAATCCAAATGAAAAATGGCTGGTTGTTGTAAACCCCAATGCAGGAAAAGGAAAAGGGAAAAAAGACTGGCATAAGATATCCGGTATATTAAAAAATGAAGATTTTACATTTAATCCTGTTTTTACACATCAAAGACACCATGCAATTGAGCTTACCCGCGAAAATATTGAAAAAGGTTATCGAAGAATAATTGTTGTGGGTGGTGATGGAACCATGAATGAAGTAGTGAATGGTGTTTTTAGACAAAAAAAAATACCTGTTTCAAAAATCATTCTCGGTATGATAACCGTGGGTACCGGAAATGACTGGGGAAGAATGTTTAATATCCCTACTGATTATACCGAAGCAATATCCACTCTTAAAAAATGCGCCACTTTTATGCAGGATGCCGGAATAGTAAAATATTATACCGGTGAAAAAAAAGAATCCAGGTATTTCATAAACATTGCGGGGTTAGGATTTGATGCCCTGGTTGTAGAAAAAACAAACCGGCAAAAGGATAAAGGAAGAAAAGGGGTATTTCTCTATTTCTGGAATATTCTCACTAACCTGCTTTATTATAAATATACTATTACCGAAATAACTGTTGACGGACAACATATAAAAAACGAAACATTTACAATAAGTCTTGGAATTGGTAAATATACCGGAGGCGGGATGATGCAAACACCTAATGCCATTCCGGATGACGGGTTATTTGATCTGACTGTAATAAAAAAGATGCGTAAAGGAGAAATAATCCGCAGCCTGAAAAGACTTTATAACGGTACTATTCTTGATCACCCAAAAGTAGAATCATACACCGGGAAGAAGATTACCATTGATTCAAAACCGGAAATCTACCTTGAAGTGGATGGAGAATCACTTGGACACTCACCTATAGAGTTTGATATTGTTCCCAGAAGTGTTCAGATCATTGCCGGATGCAAGGTATAGTAAGTAGTAGGTAGTAAGAAAAGAAAGAGGTGAGAGGTGAGTGAAGAAGTAAGTAGTAAGGTAGGAAGACAGAGATGAGTGAAGAAGTAAGGAGTAGGGAGTTATCGTTGAAGCGGCACTAGTTCAATATGAAATAATTCAGGCCACATTTTGCCTGTCACAAAAAGCCTTTTATTTATTTCATCGTAAGCAATACCATTAAGCACATCTGTTTTAGGATTATAATCCTTTTGTGCCAATAACCCGCTAAGATTAATCCAGGCAAGAACTCTACCTGTCTCAGGATCAATCCTTACAATCTTATCAGTCCGGTAAACATTAGCCCATATCTCCCCGTTTATATATTCCAGTTCATTCAGATTTCTAACCGGACCTTCATGGTCATACACTTCAATTCGTGCCTGTTCAGTAAAATAATCCGGTTCAAGAAAGTATATCTTTTCAGATCCATCACTCATTATCAATTGTTTACCATCAGTTGTTAATCCCCAGCCTTGTGTTGGATAATTTATTTTCTTGATAAGTTTAAAGGTAGCAAGGTCATATACAAATCCAACCTGGGATGTCCAGGTAAGCTGAATGATCTTATCATCAAAAATACAAACACCTTCACCAAACAGCTCTGAGGCGAGACTAAGTGTTCCAATAATCTCACCGGTTGTAAGTTTTATCTTTCTAAGTGATGATCTCCCGCGCTGCCCGGTTCCTTCATACAACCACCCGTCATGATATACCAATCCCTGTGTATATGCATTCTGGTCATGTGGAAATACATTCTTTATCCTGCATCTGTAATAATCAGGAATAATATCTGACTTAAACCTGAGTGTTAACGACCTGTTTTCACTTGTTCCATCATTTAAAAAAAAGCGAATGTTAAAAGAATTCTGACCTGCTTGAATTCCCTCTGACACCCACGAATAACCTGTATCTTCTCCGTATGTTATTCCAATCTTTCTGCCTCTCGCGTAATATATTACTGAATCAATAATCTCTACTGTATCTTTAAACCGGTATTTGAATTCTATCTTTTCTCCCAGGGTAAACATCTCATTTTTTACCGGACCGATAAGGGTGATATTTTTCTTTGATTTCTGCTTCAATTCCCCGTTACTTTTTATACTCTCAGGTTTTGCACCGGTTGAAGAACCATTGCCTGCACACCCGGCACCAAGTATTCCCAGGATTATTAACCACAACATAAAGGAGATGCGGGTACTTTTCTTAAAAACAGATTTTTCTATAATTTTCATAAAGAACTTATTTTGCAACTATTCAGTGTCGTAA
>JADFUQ010000060.1 GCA_015222065.1 Bacteroidota bacterium | reverse complement strand
CTGCAATAATTGAGAGAAAAACAGCGAATAGTAAGACACGGACAATCTTCCATAATTTGTTCATGCTACATAATCGTTTTTAACAACTGAGAAAAAGAGAAATATTTTCCTGATATAAATAGAAACCAACTTTTTATAAGAGAAAAGAAAGATCTTCCCCAGGGGGAATTTCGATCGGGTTTTCTCCTTTTTTAAATATCCTGGCTGGCCTTGGGCCGATAAGATCAATTTCACCTTCTTCAATATGAAGCATTGTTCCCTCCCTCAAACCCACGACAAAAATATCAGGATTAGCTACAAGAAACTCTTCAATTCTCATTTCACGGGTTTCGCCGGCATGTCCATCGGGATTTGCATCCAGATAGTGGGGATTGATCTGGAATTTTAACAGGTTAAAAGTAGTGAAAGTTTTTGGTTCAACTATTGGCATATCGTTTGTTGTTTTCAGCGTTGGACAGGCAACATTAGAACCGGCACTCCACCCTATGTATGGAACTCCGCTTTTAACTTTATCTGCAATTGGAAAGATCAAGCCTTGTTCCTGCATCATTCTTGTAAGTTGCCATGTGTTTCCACCGCCAACAACAATAGCACGTGCCTCTTTAACAGCTCTTACAGGATCGTCAAAACGGTGAATGGAAACAGCATTATGCCCAACTTCTCTGAATCTTTCAGAAACTTTTTTTTCGTAATCAGAAAAAGAGAAAGTGACCGCCGCGTAAGGAATAAACAATGCCTTTACAGGTTTTTCTCCCAGAAAGTCCCCTATTTGTTGCTTGGGATAATCAAGATATGCTTCTCCCGCATTGGTTGAATTGCTAATTAGTAAAAGTTTCATAGTTTGTTTTTTTATATTTGAGCCTACTCCGAAAAGTGTTTTTTGCCAGAATGATACCCCGGTACAGTCATTCCCTGTTAAATATTGCCCGCCTTGTGTAATTGCGTTGCACCACTTCGTGGATTACACAGGGCAAACAATTTCACAGGGTAAACTTCCTTACAGGGCAGGCAAAGATACACAAAAGATAAGGCAATAGAAATAAACCCTTTGTGAATTTTAGTGTCTTTGTGACTTAGTGGCATTTTCTTTTTTTGACTTTTCGGAGCGGACTAATATTTTAAAGATAAAGAAAATGAATTACAAACAGCACTAAAAAAGCCCGCCGAAATCGGAGGGCTTGTTATAGTATTGGAAAACAACAGCTTAGTTTATCACGGTTGAATCTGTTGAGAATATTATAGTCATTTGATTTATTTCGGACGGGGCCCAGGGGCTAAGACCTGTCATGTCCATAAAATCCTGTGTAAAACCCTCATCATCAGGAATATTACCTGCGTTTGACACAAATCCCTGTTCACCTGTAAAATATGCTGGTCCGATAGCATTGGCTAAAAACAACTCTTTGATACCGGTAAGTGTCGACTGATTAACATTAGCGTAAACAATATCAATCTCTTCAGTTAAAACCTTATCAACGCTGAAATCAACCCATATATTTGACATGTCTGTTTGTAGAATTGTTGGCAATGCAATTCTTGCAATGGCAATATCTCTTGGCACATTGTTCCTGGCCTGGAAACAGAAACACCTTCCGCTATTGTGATTTTCATTAAGAAGCGCCATGTGTGGATGAATAGAATTGCCATACAAAGAAATAATATCACTATTTTTCCCGGCAAAAAACTTAAGATTACTCATATATTGTCTTGACGTTGAGTCCATTCTGGTAATGCTAACGATCATTGTTTTGTTATAATCAGGATCATTTTCGCTATATTCAATCTTTATCATTGCATTTAGGTTTCTGGTTGAGATGAAATCAAATGCCCTGGGCTGAAGGATTGCAATAACTTCCAATGGATTTGTGTTACAGAATAACTGGAGTGCTGTTCCCAATTCTTCATCACTGACAGTAAGACAAAAATCCCATGTTGTATCATTAATACTAACATTTTCTTTAACCACAACATCTTTGTTTTTCCCATCATAACTACTCTTATATGAAAAGGTTATTGAATAGTTAATGTTATACTTTTTAAGATTTATCATCATATCCTGAACTAAATCAGCTGACAACTCCCCTAAATAGATAATATTCTTCAAATGTTTGTAAATTTATTCACCTGTTAATAGATCAACACCCAAATAAGCTCTACGAGACTGACGGCTGAAATTGAAACTATTCGACATATAACCGGAAAGTAGTGATGCAAAGTATAATGAGATTAGCTTCGAAATTTAGACATACTAAACTTAAGGCACTGAATAGTTACAAAATAAAATATAATAGACAGTGCTATACAATAAAAAAAAAGTGCTGTTTAATCGCAGCACCTTTTTCATTTATCATCTTATAATATTAGAAATCAGCAAGTATCAATCCTATAGAGACAGGATATAACTCAGGCCCTTTGGCGCTTTCAAACATTGGTGTTAAATTATAAATTGCAAATATTTTCAATGCCCTGTATCCTATTCTTGCAGTTACACCATATCTGAGAGGAGAAAGATTAAAATCATCACGGATTTTATCTTTTTGTTTGGTGCCATCTTCTTTGTAGATAACCTTAGTATGAGAACCTATTTTCAAACCACCAATTACTCCGCCACTTATATGGATTCTTTTATGTCCTGATACGGGTATCTGGAACTCAAGCAATAAAGGTGCAGTTAAATAAGTGGTTGCAAGCTTTGATTTTTCGATGTATGTCCCTGCATCATATTCCAGCGCCACAATTTCACTTGTGACAGGATCTTTAATTATACTGTTTTCCCTGTCAAACCTGTAATTATTGAATTCCAATCCCATACCTGTTACCAATCCGATTTTGTCGGTTCTAAAACCAATATCATACTGAATTAAATTAAGATTTACACACCATGATTTTCCGGTATTTAGTTCCATAAACTGAGCTTCGGCAGGAAGAGTTAATGAATAATCGGATGTAAGGTAATTATTCATCCCTATTTCCAGTCCTTTCCAATGGCCGTTAAAATTTTTAGGGGATTTTTTATCTTTTTCCTCAGATGCATCAAAATCATCCAGGTTAATGATATCTACAGAAGTTCCATCTTCTGATTCAATCACTTTTATCCCTTTTCTGCCAACGTTTACTATTAATGTATCATTTCCTTCAATGACTTTAACTATCTCTTTTTTCCCAATTTTAACAGTTGTTGTATCGGTCTGACTATATAATCCTGTGGAAAGGATTATGCTAAATAATAGCATTGCTACTTTTTTCATTGTTTTCATTTCTTTTGTTTTTTTT
>JADFUQ010000455.1 GCA_015222065.1 Bacteroidota bacterium | reverse complement strand
CATTTTATCATTCTATCATTCTAATATGAAAAACAAATTTTATTTTCAAAGATAGTAATTAACAGGATTCAGCGAAATTTGTATGTTTGTGATCGGTTAAATTCCTATTCTTAATTAAATTCCGAAAAATGAAAAGAAATAATATTAAGCAAACAGGAATGCTGATTTTTTTAATATCAACATTTTTGATTTATAATCTTCCTGCACAGGAAGAAAATAACTTATTGAAAGAGAGTTGTACAAGTATTATGGTGGGCAAAGATGCCAGTACCGATGGTTCTGTAATGACAAGCCATACTTGTGACGCATATTACAGGACATGGCTTGAATTTGTTCCTGCTCAGGAACATGAACCTGGTACAATGCACCCGGTAAATTGGGGCACAATGCACACAAGCAGTGCCTGGAGCAAAGAAAATATCGAAAAAAAAGGAGAAATTCCTGAGGCTGAGAAAACCTATGCTTATTTAAACACTGCTTATCCATGTTTGAATGAAAAGCAGCTTGCTATTGGGGAAACAACATTTGGTGGTCGCAGGGAACTTCGAAATAAAGAAGGATTGTTCTTAATTGAGGAACTGGAAAGAGTTGCCCTGCAACGATGCACTACAGCAAGAGAGGCGATTAAACTTATAGGCAAATTAATTAAAGAGTACGGCTATGCCGATGGTGGTGAATGCATAACTGTTGCTGATCCCCATGAAGTATGGCATATGGAGATACTTGGTGAAGGGCCTGATAAAATCGGAGGTGTTTGGGCTGCACAGCGCATACCTGATGATCATGTTGGTATTGCTGCTAATATCTGCCGGATTGGAGAAATTGATCTGAAAAACCCTGATTATTATATGGCCTCTGACAATGTGTTTGAAGTAGCTAAAAAATTAGAATACTGGGATGGTAAAAAAACTTTCAAATTTTGGGAAGCATATTCTGGAAGAAAACCATTTTCAATACGTGAGTATTTTGTTCTCAGCAGTCTGGCACCTTCACTCAATCTGGATTATGAAGCTAAAGAATTACCGTTTTCAGTTAAACCCGAAAACAAAGTTGATATCCGTGAAATATTGAAGTTTTTCAGGACAACATACGAAGGCACGAAATGGGATATGACAAAAAATCTCAAAATAGCTGTTGAACGTAAAGATGAAAATGATAGCATATACACCGATACAATTATAAGCCCAAGCGCCCATCCCTGGATGGCACGGGATAAACGCAAAATGCTTAATACATTGGAACCTGGTGTGGTAGAAAGATACAGACCAATATCCGTTCAGTATTGCGCTTATTCGTTTATTGTCCAGTTAAGAGATTGGTTGCCTAATGAGATTGGAGGCCGACTCTGGTTTGGTTTTGATGTTCCACGGGAAAGTCCAAGGATCCCGATTTATGCTGCTAATTTAAGTCTCCCTAAGAGCTTTTATGTTTGTGGTCAGGATCATTTTAGTCGTGAATCAGCCATATGGGCTTTCCGGAGAGCAAACCGTCTGGCTACGGTGAAATGGGGTGATGGAAAGAAGATAATTGAACCTGTTGTTGCAGAATTTGAAAATAAAGCTTTTGATGAAATTGATTTTATTGAGAATAAAGCTATGGAATTATTGCAAAAGGATAATGAGAATGCAGCAGCAGGTATTGAAACCAAATTGTGCAGGGAATTTTTAACCAGGTATTCAAATGATTTTGCCCGTGCAGCTGTTGATAGATGGTGGGAGTTAGGTGATGAATTATGGGTAAAGTTCAGGTGGTCGTTTTAACGAAAAAGTGAAATGACCTTCTGGAGTCGTTATCTTCAAGCAGGAAAACAGAATTGTTTTATTGAATATCGAACAAGGATTAACGATTTAAGAATTTAGAAGTAAAGAAAGAAATGAATAAATTTGATTTAGAAGAATGATTGATTGACTTTTCAATTCTGATAATTGAAATTGTAAATTTACTGCTCAAAAAAATCTGAATCAATGAAAAAATCATTATTCGCAAATAAATCAAAAATCGTTAATCGGTGTTCCTTGTTCTTAAATCAAATGAAGGAGACAAAAAAGCCAGAAGATAACAAAAGCTATACCCAATAAGGGTTTTAGTGATAAATTGAAAGTAAATACAAATAATGAAAATTAGTAATAAGTTACTTTTTTCCTGTTGTAATATCCCAGGATCAGTCCGAGTATAACTGACCATACTGCTGCGAGTCCTATCTGATATGGCTTGGGTAGGATAAATGTTACTGTGTGAGCAGGTATCCAAAACCAGATTAATGACAATAAGCCTTTATCAAGATTGTCCCAGTTTTTTTCTCTTGTGATCAGGTTATCCAGTAAGCAGTGTGTAATAACAAGGAAAGGACCGAACTGCACCATTGCAGTAACGATTGGGTAGGCCTGTACTATCCGTATATACCACTCCATATCTAAAAAGGGTTTGTAAAGTTTTTATAAATGCCTGTTATTTTTATTGCATAAGCATAGTAATTAGTATCTGTCCATAAAGTCAAGTATTTTCGTATACAAAACAACAAATGGTAAATAACAAATCTCAAAAAACAAATAACAAATAATATCAAATGTTTGAAAAAACAAAATCCAAACAGCATATATACAAGAATTTGTTTGATTTTTGAGTCATTAGAATTTGAGATTTATTT
>JADFUQ010000454.1 GCA_015222065.1 Bacteroidota bacterium | reverse complement strand
GAAGGCAGATAAGGTTTTATGTCAAGTACAGGAGTTTCGTCAAAAGCATCAACACCTGTTACATATAGTATTCCTTTTTTAATTCTTTCCAGTTTCAAAATTGAAAAGCCAATTGGATTAGGTCTTTTAGGACTTCGTGTTGAAAATACTCCGAAATTATGTTCGTGACTTGCTGATGGCGGATTAATAATCGATTCCCAGCTATTAACTTTATCAAAGTGGTAGAGCACTATTATATATTCAAATAAATCAAGGGTTGTAAGTGCTTTATGATATTCCGGGTAAATTTCAATAGTTCCTTTTCCTTCAGGCATTAAAATTCCCTGGCGAGGAGCACCTGTTTTTGTATTATAGTTAGTATGAAAAATACCAATAGGTTTATAAATAATTTCTTTCATTGTGTTTTGTCCATTCAGATTTATGTTATTGCACCCAATTATTAATAATAATATAAAATAACTGTAATTCATATTCTATTTTTTTACCATTTTGAATAATTTCCGGTAATTTTCTAATAAAAAGTGTACAAGTAAATCTTTTTCGTTCAGTTCTTTAGCTTGCAAGTACTTTTTGAATGCAATATTGGCACTCAGGTAATCGATAAACTGTTTGTTCTTTATAAATAAAGGTGCAACATTTATTCTACAGGCTTAAAAGGATCCCAGATAACAAGGATTAAAGCACCATCCTTTGATGTGAATGGGCCATGTTCTTCACTGGCTTTGAATATCTGATATGACCCTGTACCGTAAATTTTTCCCTCACTTATGTATTCACCTTTAAGTACAAAATGTTGTTCCGTCGTAACATGAGAATGTGGAGCCATATAAAATCCTTTTGGTAGTTTAAGCAATATCGTTTTTGCACTATTTTCATCACGTAAAACTTTTTGTTTTGTACCATCTGCATAATTGTTTGCATCCTGCCAGTTTAAATCATCGTATAAGTTTATAAATTTTTTCATTTTAGGTTCCTCCAATTATTTATTTATTTTGCAGTATTATTTATTTTGTTTGTTTTTAAAATACTCATTTCAAATGGTTTATTAAAGTCCAAAGTAATAAAACCACAAAATTCCACTACTCTATCAAATTTTTGAAATAAGAGGTATTAAATGTTTTCGAGCCTGTTCAGCCTCAGTTCGTAAATTTCTTAATTCATGTTCTGATAAAGGGACTTCTATTTCCTGCTTATTGAAAATTACATCTTTCATTCTCTCTATCCGCATGTGCAACCGCATTGGTCTTTCGGTACGTGCAAATATTAAATTATCCGCTGCATTCTCTAACTGTTTTATATCTTCTTGAAATACATTATTGCTTACAGAGAAAACATAATTTTGGTTATTTTTGAGAATCTTTTTAATCTTATTTAAAATTCCATTTTTATAAGTTTTTGAAAAAAACAGTAGATTTAATGCTGATCCTAAAATTAGTGTTCCTATCTCAGATTTCCCTAAATACTTATCTGCTTTCTGAAGTGTATTGTCCCAAACTTCAGGTTTTAATAAATTAGCTTGAATCTGATCTTCTTTAACAGTTTGAGTTGAATTAATTTCCGGATTTAAATCAACATAAAATATTTTCCTTTTATAATTATCCTGTTTAATTTCAAACAAAGAAAACAGTTGTTCAGTATAATTCCTGTCGTTATTGATTAAGAAAACAACTGCATTTCCGTCCTGTTTGAGCCATGAGGATACCAGCAAGCTGCCAATGATCGGTTTGCCTGATCCACCGGGGCCACTAATAATTGTACTTGAGGGAACTATAATTCCTTCAGGAATTAATTGATCCAACCATTCTTGATTTGTCTTTAAGTGTTTCATCATCTTCCTCTTAAAAAGTTGACTATGTTGTTAAAAAATTAAAATTATGATTAGTTGACATCTTATTTTTCAATAATTCTTCTTAAATAAACATAATGGCGGCTGATTGATCCTGCAATTTTCCGAGAACCGATTTTGTCTCAATTATATCAAACTTAAATTATATAATCTTCATTCCAATATTCAACAAATTTATCATTATTTCGGCAACTTTGCCTTCAAGAAATACATCTGTTATGCTTTCGGTATAATAGGAACTTGTTTTCTAAAATTTAATATTTGACTTTTTTCAGATTCACCTTCGTGAATAATATCTCCCGAAAATCTATTTTGAAGATAAAAACCGGACTTTTCTATCTTTTGTTTAAGTTTTTCGGTTTTCAGGTGTAATAAATTGTTTCATCTTCTGCAATTTGTATTACTGCATTGCCGTTCACTTTTCCGTGTTTAACCTGTATAAATGCTTCTGGCAGATCATCAAAGGGAAAAACCTCAAAAGATGTTTTAAGGTTTATATCATTTGCTAATTGCAGAAACTCGACACCATCTTTTCTGGTGATATGTGCTAAACTGATAATAGAACGTTCCTGCCAGATGAGATTGTAGTCATTAATTTCAATTGGTGTCATTGTTACCGGGCCTAATACAAGTCTGCCACCACTATCTAACTGTGATAAAGCATGGGTAACTAAATTACCAGCTGGTGGGAAAATGATGCCACCGTCTAGCATGTCCGGAATTCTATTGTCATATCCACCAACCCAATAAGCGCCGATTTGTTTTGCCGACAACCTGTTTTTTTCATTGCGAGTAATTACATAAACATCAATATTCTTATGCTTAGCCACTTGCAGTACATAAGTGGCAGTTGGACCAAAACCGTAAAGTCCTAATTTATCTCCTGTCTGCAACTCTGTTAAGCGGAATGCACGGTAACCTGCAATACCAGGGCACATCAGTGGCGCCATTTCTACAAACGACTGTTTTTCGCCAAGATGAAAAGCAAAATCAGCAGAGATAACACTAAACTCAGCAAAACCACCATCGGCATCCCAGCCAGTGAAATGTGCATTGGGACACAAATTTTCTCTATCAGAGAGACAAAATTTACATTTACCACAGGTCCTGTTTAGCCAGGCAATCCCGGCTCTGTCCCCAATTTTAAAATTAGCCACCTTTTCACCTGTTTCGTCCACAATACCTGTAACTTCATGACCCAAAATCAGTGGCGACTTTTTCAGAGGCAAATCGCCTTCAGCTATATGAATATCGGTGCGGCATACGCCACAGGCAACATTTTTTATCCTGATTTCATGTGGTTTCGGATGTGGATCAGGAAGCTCTTTCAACATGAGCGGTTTTTTTTCAACTGGTGCTTGATTCTCAAGAATCCATGCTTTCATTTTAGTCTCTAAATAATATAAATACTATGATAGTAATCTTCTATGGTTGAATTAAATTCTTCACGATAAGCTTTCATGGATGCAGGTAGCTGATCCATAATATCACTGGCGATGAGACCATCTTCTCCTTTGTTCTTTGCTGCAAGATCACCTGCAAAACCATGAAGAAAAACACCCATGCGTACAGCATCATTAATCGAAAACCCAAGCCCATACATAGCAGCGATGGTACCGGTCAAAACATCGCCGCTGCCGGCAGTTGCCATTCCCGGGTTACCACTGAGGTTGATAAACACTCTCTTATCCGGATAACCAATCAATGAATGTGCCCCTTTCAAGACAATAGTGGCATTGAGTTCTTGAGCTGTGCTTTGCAAAACGCCGATTTTATTTTTTAAAATATTGTCAATTTTCTGTTTGGCAATTCTCGCCATTTCGCCCAAATGCGGTGTTAATATTGTAGGAGCTTCCCGTTTCTTAATGCATTCCCAATCATTGGCAACAGCAGTTATTCCATCTCCGTCAACAAGCAATGGCTTTCTAATTTCAGCACTTAACTCTCTTACTATAGTTTGTGTTTCTTTATTTAAAGATAATCCCGGCCCAACAATAACCATATCTACATTTTCGGAAAATTGTAAAAGCTCCTGTTTATTTTCAAGACTGATACTGCCTGAGCTTGTATTTTTCAGTGGTATAAAAACAATTTCACTTCCTTTATTTCCAATGGAAGCTACCAAATTCGCGGGTGTAGCTAAATAAGAAAGGCCACCGCCTGCTTTTAGAAATGATAATGCAGCAAAATAGGGTGCACCGAGGTAGTTGGATGATCCGGCAATGAATAGTACTTTCCCATAGTTACCCTTGTGGGTATCTTTACTTCTTACAAGAATAGGTTCAGGATCATTAGTGGCAATTTTTAGGTGATTAGAATCCTGCATAACGGGCGGAAAGGAAATATGTGTAACATATAGTTTGCCTCCCTGTTCAAATCCGGGGTAAAGCAGATTCCCTGTTTTCGGTAACCCAAAGGTAGTTGTATAATGGGCTTTCACCGCTGTACCCATTACCTGTCCGGTATCTCCATGGATGCCCGAAGGAATATCGATGCTGAATACGGTCTTATGGCTTGCGTTGATCATGTTAATAACATCTTTATATTCCCCTTTGACTTCACGATCCAGACCTGTGCCGAAAATTGCATCGATAATGGCATCAGATTCTTTGACTGTTTCTAATGCTGATGAAACATCTTGCAGATCAATCATTTTAATTTGCAATTTATTGACGATATCGAAATTTTGCTTTGAAGCACCCTGGAATTTAGAACAATCACCCAAAATAAAAACGGTCACCATTCCACCATTGGAATAAATTTTCCTTGCCACCACTAATCCGTCACCGCCGTTATTGCCGACACCACAGAAAAACACAAAATTTTTATTTTTAACTCCAAACTCTTTCAAAATAGTAAAATAAGCAGCCTGACCAGCATTTTCCATGAGAATTACCTGGGCAATACCATATTCTTCAATGGCTAATTGATCTAAATTCCTCATTTCATTTACGTAACTAATTTTCATAATATTTACTTCATTAATTTCATTGTATATTATCTGATGTTTTATTATTTATTAACTAAAGTTTCGTAGATAAGTTAATTGATTATATATTAGTAGTTTATAGAACTGATAATGTGTTATAATGCTGATATTTAATTTATTGTTATTTCCATTTCTTGTTAAAATTTTTTTGTGAATCTTTGTGCTTTTGCCTGCCCCGTAAGGAGGAACGACTGTACCGGGGTGTCTTGGTGGCATTTTTCTTTTAGCCACTAAGTCTCTAAGACTCTAAGAAACACAAAGGTGAAAATATAGTAACCGATAAAAGGTTTATTATTAACTAATTACGTTAAATATAGAAAAATACGAAACTTTAGTTATTAAATTACAAAGTATTATAATCCCATTTAAAACGTTGATATTTTATATTTCTATGATTTTTCCAGCTCCACCTTCAATATATTTCTCCGGATATAGAGATTTAATCTCTGTTATGTGTTGGGTGCAATGAGTAGGGCAGATCACTCCAAGGTCTTTAAACAATTCAAATTCATTGAATCCATGTAAACCACCAATAATTGCGTAAACTTTTCCAAATTGTGAGGCAGCTTTAAGAATACTTTCCATTTTAGGGTGTGAACATCCTACAACTAAAACCAGTCCTTTGTCCGTTTTTACTGCCATCGATTGTTCTATATGATCAAGTTCGCCAGTGGAAAAAATATTTTTATGAAGTTCTAAAGGTTCATCAACATAGATTATTTCCTTTGCATTACGAAT
>JADFUQ010000453.1 GCA_015222065.1 Bacteroidota bacterium | reverse complement strand
TGATGAAAAATATTGGTAAGCGAGGATGATTTATCCATCATCGGGAAGGTCCAGGATACAAAATAATTGGATATCCATTGAGCGGCTACTGCCACTGACATAGCCCTGCCCCTTATCCTGTTTGGAAAAATTTCAGAAAGTAAAACCCAGGTAACCGGTCCCCACGACATAGCAAAAAAAGCAACATAAGTCAACATGAATATCAATGCGCCTATTCCTATCATCTGAAAGTAGAAAACAAAACCAAGGGAAATCATACTGACAGCCATACCTAAAGCCCCAGTGATTTGCAGGGGTTTACGTCCGTATCTGTCAACTGTCAGTATTGCCAACACGGTGAATGTGAGATTAATAGCACCCACTAAAATTGTTTGAAACAAGGCTGCATCGGTTCCTGATCCCATATTCCTGAATATCTCAGGTGCGTAATACAATACCACGTTTATACCGACAAATTGCTGAAAAACAGAGAGAAGAACGCCAATAACGATAATAAGTATACCAAAGGAGAAGAGTTTTCCTGATGTACGACCTGTACCTGAAATGGATTTCTCTATTTCAATAAGCTCATTTTTCCCTTTTACCTCACCATTGATACGAACCAATACTTTTTTAGCTTTTTCAGGAAGATTCTTGAGCATTAGCCAGCGGGGACTTTCCGGAATAGGAAACAGCAACCCGAAGAATAGTAAAGCAGGTATTATTTCTGAAGCAAACATCCATCTCCATCCCATCATATGCAGCCAAATATCGTTGCCCTGCTTTGCAATAGAGTAATTAATAAAGTACACGACCAGCATACCGAAAATAATGGCAAACTGGTTCCATGATACTAAATATCCTCTTTTTTCAGCCGGCGCTACTTCAGCAATATACATGGGTGAAAGCATGGATGCCAGTCCGACACCAATGCCTCCAAGAATACGGTAAACTATGAAATTTGACAGAAAAGAAAAATCACCTTTCCCAATGCCGGCAAAGCCTATTTCGGGCCAGGCAGAGCCTATTGCCGAAAAGAAGAAAAGGAGGGCTGCCAGCTTCATGGTGGTACGCCTTCCCAGCTTGAGTGCTAATATTCCACCACTCATACCGCCAATTATGCATCCAATCAGTGCACTTGACACAGTAAATCCAAGCAGGGAGTTTGCAGCCAGTTCATTAAGCAACCGGGGCTCTATAAAGAACTTTTTTAATGACCCGACAGTTCCGGAAATCACTGCAGTGTCATACCCGAACAGCAATCCGCCAAAAGCAGCCGCTATAGTGATCATTACTACATATCTGGTGTTTGTTTGTTCCTTCATGATCTACTTAAATGTATAAATTGAGTAATGACATATAACCTTCACGCCCTCCCCAAAACACATAATTTTCACCACCCAGGGCAATTGTAGCATCAATAGCATTCTTTACCTGGGCTGCGGCATGTGTTAAAACATCAAAGTAAGGGTTTGTGGAAGCGCCATTCATATATTTGGGATTTGAGAAAACATTTGCAGTTCCCCAAAGCAATTTTGCGCCTGATTCATTTTGTTTTTCAGTTGCATAGTCAACCATTTTATGTAATCGTTCTTCAATTTCCTGAACAGATCCGTCTCCTGCCATATCTGTATCATGAAAACACCAATGAGGAATCCCCATTTTGGTTAAGAACTCAAATGCAGCATCCATACGGTCTTTGTTACGTTGCATGATATCATTTGTTTTATCCCATGGGAATGTCCTTGTGCCGGGGCCAAATGGGTCACTACCTGTTCCACACAGGGTATGCCAATAAGCCATGGCAAACCTGAAATGCTCTTTCATGGATTTCCCGGCAACTACTTCCGATTCATTATACCATTTGAATGCCAGGGGATTTTTGGAATCCTTACCTTCGAATTCTATTTTTCCCACTTCGGGGAAAAACTCTTTTTCGCCAATTGAAATTTTCATTGTATTTAATTTTATTTTTAAAATAAGATACAGCACATTATAATCTTTTTAT
>JADFUQ010000452.1 GCA_015222065.1 Bacteroidota bacterium | reverse complement strand
GATAAATATGAGTTTCAAACATATATGGAATCATATGCCGGTTTAACGGAAAATGATCTTTCAAAAATCACCACTGTTCCGAATCCATTCGTAGTATCATCGAGATTTGAAGTAGGTGCATATGGACTTGAGAAAACAATCCAATTTCATTTCTTACCACCAAAGTGCACTATTAGAATATTTAATATTTCAGGTGATCTCATACAAACAATTGAACACACCAATGAAACGTCAATAGATACCTGGAATTTGCAGTCATATAATGGACAAGAAGTTGCTTTTGGGGTGTACTTTTACCATGTGGATGCACAGGGCATCGGTGAACATATTGGTAAGATGGCAATAATTAAGTAAACAGTATATTAATACTACTCGTTCCTGACTTGAAAAACAGAGATGGAAACGAGATAGTTTATATATATTATATTCCGGAGGAAATAAAATGAGAAAATCAATAAAATTGTTAACCGCTCTATCTCTGGCATTACTTCTACCTTCTTTTTCCCTGGCGCAGATAGATAATGTTGGTACATCAGCAGCAAATTTTCTAAAGATCGGAATTGGCGCGCGGGCTCAGAGTATGGGTGGCTCATATGTTGCCCTGGCAGATGAAGTCTCCGCATTATATTGGAATCCTGCCGGAATCGCTAAAATAAAAGGCAGGCAGGTTAGCTTTACTCAAATTGACTGGATAACAGATGTCAATCTATCCTTTCTAGGTGGAGTCTTCTCTATGGGAGATGCAGGTAGCATGGGTGTTAGTATTACTTACCTTTCAATGGGCGAAATGAAGGTAACAAATTGGGCTAATCCTGAAGGAACAGGAGAAACCTTTGAGGCAAATGATGTAGCTATTGGATTAGCTTACGCCCGCAGAATATCTGATATGTTTACTGTTGGTATTCAGGCGAAGTTTATTCAGGAAAAAATAAGCCAGTGCACTGCCAACGCATTTGCCTTAGATATTGGTGTACAATATAATACAGGATTTGAAGGATTGAGATTAGGAATGGTCTTGACAAACTTTGGTACTGAAATGCAGTTAAGCGGAAGGGATTTAAGTATTCGATCGGACCCATTTAATACTGTAGGCTCAAACCCTGATGATGTTCACGCCAACCTTGAAACTGTTGGCTGGTCGCTGCCTGTATCAATTCGGCTTGGAGCTTCAATGGATATAATAAAAAACAATGCTATACGTGTAACTGGTAATTTAGATTTTTACGATCCCCGCGATGTAGATCAAACCTGGTGTGCGGGTGCTGAAGTGGCCCTATTGGGTGAAATTGTATTTTTACGTGGTGGTGTTAATAATTATTATGAGAGCGAACTAAAACCAAGTTTTGGTGGGGGAATCAAGTACAGTTTTGATGATACATATGGAATTATAATTGACTATGCATACTCCGATCTGGGCCGACTGGAAAATGCAAATCGTTTTTCACTCTCACTGACTTTTTAGGGGCTAACGGCATCCGGTTGAGCTGCGGCGGGACTTTGGACCTTTAATATGTGTGTTAGCGGCGCCAGCTAATATGATACATAAAATGCTTTATACTATATTAATAGTACAAAAGCTACCTATTCTTTTAATTTCAAACAAGAAATGAATACAAAATATTTTATCATACTATTGCTTTTTATAGCTATAGTTATATATATTTAGCAAATGTAATATATGTTTAACATTAAACAGTACAGTATTACAATATAAGTTTTAAAATGAGCGGTTTAAAACAAAATAAAAAGTGGATTCAAATAGTAAGCGCATTTGTTTCTATTGCCATTTCCGGCTATATCTTTTTTAGCACGGCTTTTATGCACGCACATACTTTGCCTGACGGACACATTGTTGTGCACAGCCATTATTCACATGATTCCGATGAAAAAAAAGAAAGTAAGAGCGGTAGCCATCAACATTCAGATGCTGAATTCTTATTTTATTCAATAATCCTCAAGAAGTTGAATCTATTTATATTGTTCTTTACTGCCTTCGCAGGGTTTATTATTGTTGTCACCTATATAAACTTATATAAAAATGAAATACCTCACCTGCCCTTTATTAATTTTAATTATCCTTTGCGAGCCCCGCCTGCTTTTCATTAAAACGTATTAGACACCATCAAACAATAACTATTCATTAATTTACTAATTATTGAGCGTATAGTTCTTTTTGCCAATCTGGCAATTAAGACAATTGCTTAAAGCTTATTCCGTTGGCGTAACACGCGCCGAGTTAGACGAACTTTTTGCCCAGTTTGTCTGGAATCAGAGCGTGGGAACTTTTGCTTCTGAAATCGGATCATCCGTTTTATTCGCGGCATATAAACTGATTAAAAGGCTTGAAAAGAAAGGATTGAACGAATGGACATAGTGAACAAATTCACAGAGGAATTCGGTGAGTCCAATCCAGATGTGTGAACGGTTACCAAATAAGATAAAATATTAATGCAGATAGAGTGTTGAAGGAGATCTTATCATGTTATCTAAAACATCAAAATTTTTATTAATTATTATTCTAACCTTGCCATTTTTTGTATTAGCCCAAAACAGCAGTATTTCAGGTCGTGACATAATGGTTAAAGTTGATGAACGGCTGGATGGCAATGATCGTAAATCAACGCTTAAAATGACCCTGATAAATAAACGCGGCAGCCAGCGGATTCGTGAAATCCTTTCATATTCCAAAGATTATGGCAAGGACTCGAAATCAATCATGTATTTCCAGAAACCGGCGGATGTTAAGGGAACAGGTTTTTTGTCCTGGGAATACGACGATCCTGCCAAAGATGACGACCGCTGGCTCTATCTGCCTGCTTTAAAAAAAGTGCGCCGCATCAGCGGTTCATCCAAAAACGATTACTTTATGGGTAGTGATTTCACTTACGACGATATGGGCGGACGCTCGGTGGATGAAGACGAGCACAAATTTCTGCGTGAAGAAGAAGTTGACGGCGTTAAATGCTGGGTTGTCGAATCCGTGCCCAAAGACAAAGACTATATGTATTCTAAAGTGACAAGATGGATCAGGCAGGATTCTTACATAGGCGTTAAGATGGAATTTTATGACAGGATGGGGTCATTAATGAAAATACTTACCATTCCGGATGTCCGGAAACAGGATGGTTTTTGGACAGTGTTTAAAATGGTAATGGATAATCAACAGGAAAAACATCAAACGATACTGGAATTTAATGAAGTAG
>JADFUQ010000451.1 GCA_015222065.1 Bacteroidota bacterium | reverse complement strand
GACCAGTCCGGGTCATTTACTTCAAAATGAATTTCATCTTCTTGCGACACACTTTGAACACCACATTTACCTAAGAATGCACCATCCCGTAAGTGCGATACTACATGTTCAAACATCTCAGAAGTGCATGCACCTGCTCTTAACGCATCGTAAACCTGAATTGAATAAACTATTTCTTCATGATCGTCAGGATATTTACATTTAAACCATTTTACACTATTATCCCATAATTCCTCCTGAATGGCAATTAATATACTATCTGCCAAATTTCTCCATCTATTAACTTCATTTTGATTATAATGGACAACCTCTCCAATATCTGCCAGACGGTTTAAACACCAGGCTCTTTCGGCATTAGGACTGACAACAAAATGTTCCCAACCTGCCCCTCGCATCTCCAATAAATTTCTCTGTACACCATAATCAATCAGGTTTCGTTTTTTAGTTGAATTTTTTTCATCATTCAGAACAAGTTTTATTGCCTCGTCAAATAATTCTTCATTTATTTCTAAATACCTTGATATTGCCCAAACCAAATTCATGTATGCAAAAACACTATAAGAATATTTTACCCCGACACCAGAGCCATCTAATGTAAAAGCGTAATACTTTTTCAAATCAATACTTACCATATTTCGTGCTATATCTAATATTTTTTCGCCAAGCATGAGAACAACGATATTGGGAACGTAGCCTCCAATATCCCACAGGTATGTGCAAATTCCTCCGCCATCAATCCCCAGAGTGGTTAAAAAAGGATTCATTACAAAATTTGGATTCTCCCAAATACATACTAATCCGCTAACTAATGAACGGTTATAATACTCCTCAAGTCCAGGAATATCACTGGTGAGTTTGGGAATGTTCTTTAAATATTTTGTCAGGCGATCCTGCCATGCACTATTAGTTTCTTCCTGCCAGGTCGCTAAACCGTTTGAAACAATTTCTTCACTATCATTTTCTGAAAGAACCACTGAAAAATAAATGGCCTTGGTTTTTTGGGGGGAAATGTAAACATGGCTATTTTCCTCAATAAGTGTAATTTTTACTTTATCGTTACTCCATGTATTTCGAGAAATCTTTTCAGCTTCTTTTCCTTCAACCGGTCTGCCATAAGCCCAATTATTTAAAGGAATATAATTTGGCTTACCCGGACAAACAATTGGATCAAGGTGGAAGTCTAAGATAGAATCAGTCCGATTGGTAATTTCAGCTTTTACTAAAAATCCTGCTTTATTGAAAAGTGGAACAAGTTCTGAAATAACTCGAAAAGAAATAAGTTTTCCATCTATAAAATGATGATACGTCCCTCTCCTTAATATTTTATCCGGCTTCCAGATTCCTCCGGTATAAAGCAAACCGACATCTCCTTTTCCATAGCTGCTAATATCTTTAATTTTATGTCCATTTACAGTCATTTCAACCATTAGATTAAATTCCCTTGCTGCATAAGGAGGAGAAATGCATTCATTTACACCCAAAACTGTTAAACAGGATGGGGTTACCGTACTATAACCACTGGTAACCCAAATATGATTTGGCGGAGAAAGGAGACTCGATAATTCTATTGAAAAATTGTCCAACGAAAATTTATCGTTTCCAATAGAAATTAAGGCATTTGAAAGCAATAATAAGATTACTAAAAGAGACGTCTTTTTCATATTCAAGTAGATTATTATTATTTTGTTGCATAAAGGACTTTATCGTTGCCATTTTACTTTGCATTAAAAATTTTTCCTTTAACCTTCCATTCATCTGGTTCAGCTAAAAATGGTATTACCTTGATACTATATTCAAATGTATCACCCACTTTGTATCCCATATCCTTCACCTCGGGTCGAAAATAAAGTTTATTGTCATTCTTTCTGTCCACAATTGAATTGCCGAAATGCGTTGTTGTTCCAAGTTTCATCTCTGCACTAATTTTAGCCGCACCTTTGTAAATCTCAGGATAAACAAAGGTGACACCCTTTTTTATTGACTGGCCGTAAAGAATCAACATCCTGATATCACTCTCCAATGCTGCAATCCTTCCATCATATTTATTGGGAATCTTCCCTTCAATCACTTTACCGGCATCCTGTTCGGCTAACCATAAATCGAACTCCTTATTGAGCACGTGCATAAAGGCAAACAGAAAGCTAAAACCTTTGGTCAGATCACCGACAACTTTGTAGGAATGATTCTCAATTATATAGTTTCCGGAAACAGGAAAGGTGATCTCCATTCTGTGATCAAGCGGACCCAGGTTTGATTCCTTGCGAATAATGACCTTTTTCCCGGAGTAGATCGCCTCTGAATCGTATTGCTGCTCTTTGCCGTCCACGTAAATCGAAAAATTCTTTACTGTTTCATGACCATGGCTGGTACCGATATAATAATAATCCTTTCGACCAGAACCCGTATCCATACGCACTACACTGCCATGGGCGCCGGATTCGCCCACGATCTCGTCTCCCATGTACCTGATATTGCGGATCGTCCAGGCCCATTCTTCCATGAAATCAACATATATGGTTTTGCTCTCCACTGAAAACCAGTTTCCCTCCTCTTTCTGAAACATCTTTATAGTCCAGATTGAATCTTCTGCTATAGGAT
>JADFUQ010000450.1 GCA_015222065.1 Bacteroidota bacterium | reverse complement strand
TCCGGCCATTTACAATCTGGTCCGGAGAGGGAATGGGTCAGGTAATAATCAGCCATGAATTTCATGTTCTCAATAATCCTTTGATTACCCGTGTAGGCGTAAAGCAACGCCCATGAAGATAAAGCCATCTGTATCTGATCCCCGCCGATACCACGGTGGTCGTTAATATTCTCTTTCCAGACCTGATGGTTCATATGGTATGGCACTCCGTTCATGTCGAGACGCATGGTATCCCAAAAATTCCACACCAGGTTAATGATATGATCGTAAGACCTTCCCGGATCTTCAGAATACCAGGAAATGATATGCCCATCCTCATCAACTTCGATATCGTGGTAAATAAGTTGCTGTGCAGGTAATTCGACGGAAAGCAGGAATAAAAAGATTGTCAGGAATCCGGTTATTAGAATTTTTTTCATAATATTATATTTATAAAACATAATAAAAATTTATTCTATTAAAAGTATATGTAAGAACCAAATCATAAAATTAAAGAATAAATTAAATAACTAATTAATATTTCCTTATTTTTATAACTAAATTACAATAACTATATACGAAGAAATGAAATGGTATGAGTAACCGTGAAAGGGTTCTAACTGCACTTAACCACAAACAGCCTGACAAGGTACCGTATTGTATAACTTTTACAAAAATTGCAAGAGAGAAGATGGCTGATTATTATCGTGATGAAGCATTTGAGAGCAAGCTTGGGAATTGTTTTATTATTCTGGAATCAGACCCGGCATGGGCATGGCAGGAGGTGAGACCAAATGTATGGCAGGACCAGTTCAGAGTGCATTGGGACCGGAGTGTTGACAGGGATATCGGGATTGTTTGTAACACATTAGTAAACAGAGATAACTACGCTGATTTTCCGTTTCCAGACCCGGACGATCCGTCCCGCTTTGCCCTGTACGAGTCTGCTATCAAACAAAACCCGGATGGGTTTTTTGTAGTTGATCTTGGCTGGACACTTTATGAACGTGCATGGACGCTTGCCGGTATGGAAAACATACTCATGGCGTTTATGGCAGATAAGGGATTCGTTGAAGGTTTCCTCGACCGGATTACAGAGTGGAACCTTCACATGATCGACAACATCTGTGCGTTTGATATAGATGCTATATGGTTCGGTGATGACTGGGGCCAACAGAGAGGACTTATCATGGGCCATGAACTGTGGCGGGAGTTTTTCAAACCACGCATCAGAACCCTGTTCCAGCGTGTAAAGAGCCATGGAAAATACGTGTTCCTTCACTCCTGCGGTAAAGTTGATGAATTATTTGATGATCTGATTGAGTGTGGCCTGGACCTGTTTAATCCATTCCAGCCGGAAGTGATAGACGTCTTTCAGATCAAGCAACAATACGGTGACAGGTTAAGTTTCTGGGGAGGTATCAGCACGCAACGGACTTTGCCGTTCGGTACGGTGAATCAGGTAAAAGATGAGGTAAGACAAATGATTGATAAGGTGGGAAAAGGAGGAGGCTATATAGCGGCACCAGCTCATGATATTCCTGCTGATGCAAAACCTGAAAATATCGCAGTAATGATCGAAGTATTACAAAAACAATAAAAATGAAATTAAAAAACATTATTTTAGTCTTAATGGCAATACCTTTATTGCAGTTTTGCCATCCTGCAGAACAATCTGAAAATAAGGCAAACAAGCCGAACATTGTATTCATTTTTGCAGATGACCTGGGTTACGGGGATTTGAGCTGCTTTGGTGCAACAAAAATTAAAACCCCTAACCTGGACAAGATTGCTGCCAACGGCATTAGGTTCACCTCTTTCTATTCCGTTTCTCCCGTATGTAGTCCTTCCCGGGCAGGACTTATGACAGGAAGGCATCCTTACCGTATGGGTATTCACCATGTTTTTTTCCCGGAAAGTTGGACCGGTTTGCCCGTGGAAGAGATCACTATGGCTGAAAAGCTTAAAGAAGCCGGATATGCCACAGGAATTGTGGGAAAGTGGCATCTCGGACATCACAAACAGTTCCTCCCGTTGCAAAGAGGCTTTGACGAGTATTTCGGGATACCATACAGCAATGATATGGAAGCGGCAGTTTATCTGAGAGGTAATGAGGTAGTGGATGATGAGATAGACCAGTCGCAAATGGTGAAAACTTACACCACCGAAGCCCTGGATTTTATTGAAAGACATAAAGATGAACCTTTCTTTTTATATTTCCCTCACAATATGCCTCATGTCCCTGTTTATGCCAGTGAAAACTTTAAGGGAGTATCAGAATATGGCCTGTATGGGGATGTTGTTGAAGAAATTGACTGGAGTACAAGCGAGATCATTAAAAAGCTGCAGGAACTGGGGATTGAGGATAATACAATTGTTGTATTCAGCAGTGACAACGGACCATGGCTGAAAATGTGTGAGATGGGAGGAAAGGCCGGCATTCTACGCGAAGGGAAGGGTACTACCTTTGAGGGAGGTATGAGAGTACCTACGGTTATGCAATGGAAAACCAGAATTAAAGGAGGAAAGGTTATTGACGATATGGCTACCATGATGGACTGGTTCCCTACATTTATGAGCATACTGGGTGAAGATATGCCGGTTGATCGCCCCATTGATGGAAAAGATATTTCCCCTTTGATCTTCGGTACAGGCCCCCGGGAAGGAGAAGATTTCGCTTACTGGTCCTTTAGTAAGCTGATGGCTTTCCGTTCTGGCGACTGGAAGATCAAATTACCGAGGGAAGAGATCAAAGGACGCTATACATACCCGGGTGAACCGGCTCATGATACCTTGCTTTTCAATTTAAAGGATGATCCGGGTGAAAGAAATAATCTGGTAGAAGAATATCCGGAAAAAGTGGATGAATTAATTTTAAAGATCAATGCTTACAAAGAAGCCATGGGCCCATTACCACCGGCTCTTAAACAGAAAATTCCTGCTGATATTAGCTTTAATACTTACTTAAAGAAAAAATATGGACTAGCTCAGTAAACTTACTCACCGGATGACATCGCATCACCTAGTGTCCTGTCAACTTAATATTGACGTATTAGGAATAGTTGGCAGTTGGCAAAAAGCAGTTGGCAAAAGCTTGCCATATGAAATGCGACGCCTGCCCTGCCTGCCCTGTAAGGAAGAATGACTGTATCAGGGTGAAATTTGAGGTACGAAAATATTTCACCGGGGAAGGAGAATGTTTCACAGTGGATAAAATTAGTAGTCAGAGATATAAAAGAATCAAGATTATGGCAGGAAGTTTTCGTGATTTAATAGTTTATAAGAAAGCATATGCTTTGGCAATGGAGATTTTTGAAATAACAAAAAAATTCCCTTCTGAAAAAAAGTATAAATTGACAGATCAAACCAGGAGATCATCACGTGCAGATATGGAAAACACTGAAACTCAAGTTTCATTGGATTTTGCAGAGACTTGTAAGTATATCTCTCAGGAAGAATACCGGGAGCTTCGTAACAAGTCGGAAGAAGTAGGCAGAATGTTAAATCATATGGT
>JADFUQ010000449.1 GCA_015222065.1 Bacteroidota bacterium | reverse complement strand
GCCGTATACGAGAACCGTACGTACGGTGGTGTGAGAGGTGCACTGGCGGGGCTACAATCCCGTCAGCCGCCTACTCGATTAGAGTGCGTATTAATTTTTAATATTACTTCATTAGAGTATTCTCTGTCAAGCATAATATTTTGTTGAAAATTGCCCCAGCTTAGGTCTATGTAATCTGTTTCATTATTCACAAAAAGTAGAATTTTATCGTCTTCTTTTGCAATTCTGCAACTAATTTTACTAATACCTGGGACAGAGATAACTTCTAACCCGCTTTTATAAAGCTTGTATTCTTTGATATTTTCCTTTGTGGATTTTGCAATATTTGACAGTTGCTTCCCGGGCAATTCATTTTCTATCCCTTCATAGTAGAAGCTTTTACTATCATAAATCCATTCCTTAGCTGGTTCCTTCCTAAAAGTTTTCTGTTCTTTTGGATATAAAGCTGCTGTTCCTTTCAGGGCAGAAAGGTGATTAGCAGGGTAATAACTCCAATAAGCATCTCTTTCCCACGAGAGTGAATCCAAAACATCCTCAAGCTCGAATTTAATACCCATTTCGCGAATATATTCCCGGGGAATATTTTCAATTTGATATTGAATCCTTAATTTTCCCTTCGAATTGATAAAAACTTTAAATTTAACAGGCAGGCTGTTATCGTATTTGCCCTGTATAATAATTGATACCTGTTTCCCATCTAGCTCATAGTCAAAATGTTTTAATTGCCAGAGATTATCATGATCGTTTATATTGTGATAGGAATACATTATAGCTTTGCCTTTTGACCGAAGGTTAATCCTTGGCCCTGATAAATAAAGGGTATCGGATGGTTTATGAATTCTGGCAATAAGACCGGTTTCTTTATTAAAAACTATCCTGGTATTATTTTCACAAATTACGCTTAATAAGGTGTTGGTGTCTTCAATTTTAACAGCTTCGCCTTGCTCTTCAGAATCTTCAATTTTCTTTTCCGATTTTAAGCGGACTTTATATATATCTATCAAATTGTTATCCTTGCCAATAAATGAAAGGGTAATATTTTCATCCGGTTCCCATTCCTGCATATGAATATCCAGGGTTCCCCTGGTATGTGGTTCAATACTTGGAGAATTCAGTACCTTTTCCTGGCCTTTGTAGGTTAATTTTATAATCAATTCATTGATATTGGTATTATCGAAGCGGTTATAAACCGGAATGGAAACAGGTATACCTTCTGAAAAATCCTCAATCTCTGTTTTCAATAGTTTAGCAGGCGAATATGCTTTTTTTGTATTCCAAAATTCAGGCTTTTTTCTGCGCCAGGTATCTATAATACCCCACTCGCCATAACCAATTGTGTGACCCGAGTATTCGGCAGGAATTACGTTCTTGTCGATTTTGCCCCACCATTCATTATATCCAGGTAATGAATCAGGCAGCATAAAGGTTTCGTCTATCATGCCCCAAATGGCACCACCCAAGCCGCCGTCTGCATCAAAAGTCTTTTGCCACATACTATCCAGGCTAATTCCCCAGAAACTTCTGATATTTGGATCCTCTTTTATAGTAAAATTGTTATAACAAGCCACATGGGCCCATTCATCGAAAATTACAGGCATCTGTGAATGCCCGAAATTATTAGTTTGCTTGCCAATTTGATTCATATTTCCATTTGTACCGGGATAATGCATACTTAAAATATCATAGCACTTAACACTATCGGGTACATTGCCCGGATAACTGAATATAACAGGACGTGTACTATCATTTTTCTTTACCAAATCATATGATGCTTTGAAATTTGTTCCAAATGAATTCTCATTACCAACTGACCAAACAATTACGGATGGATGATTCTTATGACTGTTCAACAATTCCTTTAATTGAGACAAGTATCGGTCGGTGAAAACAGAATCATTTTCTGTTGATCCGGGGTAATATTCTTCAGTACGATGAGAGCCTACAAAACAAACTGCTGTTTCATCCTCAACGTAAAGGCCATATTTATCACATAGCTGTAAAAAATTATCGGTTGGGGGATAGTGAGATGTTCTTATGAAGTTCATATTTGCATCTTTTGCAAGGATAACATCTTTTAGTTCATATTCAGGTGTAGATACCCTGCCAAGTAACGGATGTATGTCATGACGGCAAGCTCCTCTAAGTTTCACTTCTTTACCATTTACAAATAATTTATTCCCATGTAATGTAATCTCCCGAAAGCCTATATTATACACTTTTTGCCACAATAATTTGTCATCTTCTGAAAATGACATTCTTAAGCTGTAAAGATTAGGGTGTTCGGCATCCCATTTTTTGGGATTATTTATATCGTTTGTAATCTGGAAAGCTTGCACAGTACTTAATGGAACAGAGGCATTTTCAAGATTAATCTTTTTATTATTGTTGTCGAATAACTCTATTGTAATTTTTGAATTATCTGAAAGATTTTTGGTTTTTCCAGATATAATGAGTGATGCATGTTGGAAATTTTCGTCAAGATCGGTTTTTATAGTAATGTTCTCTGGATAATTGACAGGTAATGCTAATAAACTTACATTACGAAGTATCCCTCCAATTTGATGTTTAGCATAGCCACTAGCATAAGAAATTTCGTCAGCCCTATCTGTAATTTCTACAGTGAGCATGGCAGCTTCTCCGGGTTTTACAACAGATGTAATATCACATTGCCATGTAGTAAAACCTCCCGAATGGTCACGGACATAGTTGCCATTTATCCATACTCTGGCATAGCTATAAACACCATCGAACTGAAGCACTATAATTTTCTCACTAAAGTCGTCTGGAATGTTTATGCGTTTTTTAAACACAAAAGGCTTATCATGTTTTATTGGAAATCCTTGCATCATACATTCCCCCGGTACTTGTATATCTTTCCATTTCTCATTCAATTCATCAAGTTCCAAAAATTTTTCCGGTGGATTGATGTTTACTTTCCATGTTCCATTCAGGTTAATAATTGGATCAGAAACGCCATTAACATAAAATATTGAAGGATCATTTTGTTTACAACTGATAAGTAGTAAGACGGATAAGATTGTTATTATTGTTCTTTTCATATTTCTTTAAATATGCACTCTAACGTATTGGCTATGCCCAGTAAGGGATTTCGTAGCACTCCTGTTACAATTTATTACTAATTTTCATTTACTTGTATTTACCTTCAATTTTCCACTAAAACCCTTATTGGGTATAGCTTTTTACCGTGCGTTAGTTTTTCTTGTTTATGAGGTTCACAATTACTTTTGTCATTATTCCCTTTTCCTCCGGCTTACTAACAGCGATCATAAGAGTCAAAGCAACAAGTGCATTGTCTGCAATTCTTTTCTTGCCAAATTGGTCAAACAGAATACCATTACGTTCCAGGAAAAATAGAAACAAGAACGCAGCTATTCTCTTATTTCCATCTGTGAAAGAATGGTTCTTAGTAATAAAATATAGAAGGTTTGCTGCTTTTTCTTCAATACTTGGGTAGAGGTCTTTACCCTCAAATGTTTAATATATTGTTGAAAGTGAGCTTTTAAATGATTCGTCTTTTTCAAGTCCGAATAACTCGCTGTTTCCAAATACATCCTTGGCAAGATTGATTTGTTTTATTGCTTCATCATAGCCAAGCTGATAGATTTCCTTTCCTGAGGTCTCTTTTATTTCAAGCTTCTGATAATCATACTGATCTATTAAGTCCAGAGCATAAGCATATTCAGAGATAATTTTAAGCAACCCGGTACTTTCATCTGTCGTGAGTTCTTTCTTATGAAGAACATCTCCCAGTATCTTAACAGATTCCTGTAGCTCTTTTAATTGTTCGTTCTGCTGAGAAAGTCTCTTTTCATTAATAGAGAATCCTTTTATAAGGAATTCTTTAAGAATCTGATTGGCCCAGATTCTGAATTCTGTTCCTCTTTTCGAATTTACTCTATACCCGACGGCTATTATTACATCGAGATTATAAAAGTTTATTTGCCTGGTTATCTCCCGGTCACCTTCTTTTTGAACTTGTGCAATTTTTGCACTAGTTGCCTCTTTGCATAATTCTTCAGATTTGTAAATATTCGAAATATGTCGAGTTATTGAGGTTCTGTCTGTTTCAAATAATTCCTCCAACTGATATTGATTCAACCAAACTGTCTCTCCTTCAAGCTTTACCTGAATTTCAGTCTTACCATCCTTTGATGTAAAAATTTCTATTTCTGATGTATTCTTTTGCATATCATCAAAAGTACTCAATTAATTATCAGAGTCATAATGCACGGTAACGGTCGAGGCTATGGTGCGTGCCGCATTTATTTTACGTATTTTTCTGTTTATAAATATATTTAAGTTTAGCACTTAAATGTCATGTTTACAACTAATTGAGGCATGCACTATGAGCCTTTGTGTGTGCCTTGAATGGTAAATTTAGTAAAGTTCTTTGAATAAAAGAAAGTCCAAAGGGTGCAAGTCCCTTATGCGCTGG
>JADFUQ010000448.1 GCA_015222065.1 Bacteroidota bacterium | reverse complement strand
ATGAAAGTCAGAACCAATGCTGACACACCAAAAGACGCAAAAGTAGCAAGGGATTTCGGCGCTTTGGGAATCGGTCTGACCAGAACAGAGCACATGTTTTTCGAAGGAGACCGGATCAAAGCCATGCGTGAAATGATACTTGCTGAAGATGAAGCCGGAAGACGCAAAGCACTGGAGAAATTATTACCAATCCAGAGAGAAGACTTTGAAGGAATTTTTGAGGCTATGCATGATCTTCCTGTAACGGTTCGTTTACTTGATCCGCCTCTGCACGAATTTGTTCCACATGAAGAAGAAAACCAGAAGGAAATGGCTGCAGAAATGGGAATTACGGTTGAAGAGATAAAAGCCAAGGTGGAATCACTGCATGAGTTTAATCCTATGCTGGGACACAGGGGATGCAGGTTGGGTAACACGTATCCGGAAATTACTGAAATGCAGGCAAGGGCAATTATTGAGGCTGCATTAAACCTTAAATCTAAAGGTATTAAGGCTATACCTGAAATTATGGTCCCTCTGACAGGCACTTTGCAAGAAATGGAATTGCAGGAAAAAATTATCAGGGACACTGCTAAAAAAGTATTCGCTGAAAGAAACGATACGATCGAATACCTGGTTGGAACTATGATTGAAATTCCGAGAGCAGCGCTGACCGCTAACGAAATTGCCAAATCAGCAGAATTCTTCTCTTTCGGCACAAATGACCTGACACAAATGGGATTTGGATATTCACGCGATGATGCAGGAACATTTCTGCCAATTTACATTGAGAAGGGTTTACTGAAAAACGATCCGTTCCAGATCCTCGATCAGGACGGTATAGGCCAGTTGGTTGAAATGGGAACCAGGAAAGGAAGAGAAACAAAACCTGATTTGAAAGTGGGTATCTGCGGTGAACACGGAGGTGAGCCGAGTTCTGTGGAATTCTGCTACAAGGTGGGAATGGACTATGTGAGCTGCTCACCCTACAGGGTGCCAATAGCCCGTCTTGCTGCTGCACAAGCTGTGCTAAAAAATCAATAAAATTTGTTTTGGTAGAAAATTATTATGAAATTTGCAGATCATCAATATCTTTCAATATATGCAATTGGTTGTATTGATATCAATAATAATATCAGCATACCTGCTCGGATCAATCCCTACATCTGTATGGGTTGGAAAGATTTTCTACGGAATTGACATCCGTGAGTATGGCAGTGGAAATGCCGGTGCTACAAACACCATCAGGGTATTAGGATGGAAAGCCGGTTTGCCGGTTATGATTGTTGATGTACTAAAAGGGTTCGCAGCCGTTACACTTATACGTTTTGTTCAGTCACCACCACCCGGAACCGATCTATTTGTAAATTACCAGCTTATGTTGGGAGGGGCAGCTGTTATCGGACACATTTTCCCTGTTTTTGCAAGGTTCCGTGGGGGAAAAGGAGTTGCAACCCTGTTTGGGATGATACTGGCTATTAGCCCATTTTCTACATTGGTTTGTGCAGGTGTTTTCTTTTTAACATTATTTCTTACAAAATATGTTTCGTTAAGTTCAATTCTTGCCGGATTTACATTTCCCGTTGCAGTTATTGTAATATTTCATACATCAGTTACTTCTATGATAGTATTTTCAATAACTGTATCTGTTTTACTACTCCTTACCCACCAGAAGAATATTGGGCGTTTACTGAGAAAGGAAGAATCAAAAGCAACTTTTCTTTTTCACAAGAGAGAAAAAATTAACCTAAGACCCGGGTTGTGATTTTATATGTACATCTATTAAAAACTATAATTCGCGTTCAAGTAGCTTTTTTAAATCCTCAAATTTCAGATTTGCCTTAATCTCACCCGAGTTTGCAAGGGATATTTCTCCTGTTTCTTCTGATACAACAACTACCAGGGAATCGTTCCTTTCAGTCATACCAATTGCTGCACGGTGACGCATTCCATATCTTGCAGGCAGGTAAATATTTTCAGATGTTGGTAAAACGCATCTTGCTGCAACAATTTTTTTCCCTTCAATAATCACTGCTCCATCATGCAGGGGGTTATTCTTAAAAAAAATTGATTCAAGCATCCGGGATGAGTAATCAGCATTAAGAATATCTCCGCTTTCAATTATTGCACTTAAGACCGATCTGCGTTTTAAAACAATAAGCGCACCGGTTTTTGACGCTGACATCCGTTTACAAGCTTTTATTAAAGTATCAATATCCAATTTAGGCTCAGATGCTAATGCAACAGTTGAAAAAAGATTATCAAACGAAAACCGTTCGTTAGAAATATACTTTGAACCCAATATCAACAAAAATCTGCGAATCTCCTGCTGAAAAACAATGATAAGTGCTATCACTCCAACACCAATAACCTGTCCGAATATGGTACTGATAAGCTCCATATTCAGTGCTTTAACAACAAGCCAGAAAAGATAAACAATGAATATCCCAATAAAAATATTTATTGCAACTGTTCCCCGTATGAGTCTGTATAACTGGTACAACAATACAGCAACCAATATTATATCAAGGATATCAAGAACTCGTATTGTGATAAATGCAGGAAGCATGGTTACAATGTTTACATCATTCAAAAGTACTTAAATACAATCACTTATTCAACGGAAGAAATGATTAAATGATAGAATGCTTAAATGCGTAAATATAAATGCTAATTTTTGCTATTGTATGATGAATTTTTGGCCTTTGTCATTATTTTTGTTATTTCATTTGCTTCTTTTGTAAGCCTTACTAATTCATCTCTGTCATTAGTCAAGTTAGCTTCATTTATAATCTCTAACCAATATTCTGATTCATCCACTTCTTCAACAACAATACAAATTTTACTAAAAAACTCAGTGTTAGACCTGGCCCTACATACAGCACGATAGTTAGCTCCTGTTGAAGTTGCAGATTTTACAAGTTGGTAAGTAACAACCGATGATGCTTTACATGTCTTTAATGAGTTGCAAAATTTAATTACATCGACTGCAAACTTTTTGGTTCTTTTTTTTAACCGTTCAATAAATATTTCTTTTTCTGTCATAGTATAAATAAGATTGATTTTTAAAAACATTTAAGCATTCAATCATTTAAGCATTTAATCATTTAAGCATTTAAGCATTTAAGCATTTAAACATTATACCATTAACTTCCCGTTGAAACAACCTGCTTCAATTTCTCAACAATTTTAATTGCTTCAACAGCTTCTTTTACATCATGAACTCTAAGAATATCAATGCCTTTCATTAAAGCAACAGTATTAAGTATAACTGTGCCGTTTAGTGCTTCATCCGGTGTGCATCCAAGCAATTTCCCAATTATTGATTTTCTTGAAACCCCAACCATAATTGGTTTATTAAGAACTGAAAATAGTCCTAATCCATTTATCAACTCATAATTATGATCAAGAGTTTTCCCAAATCCAAATCCGGGATCAAGTATTACATCATCCACTCCAAGAAGCTTCAATTCCTCAACTTTGCCGGAAAAAACAGTTATGATATCCTTTACAACATTATCATATTTTGGATTTTTTTGCATTGTCTGAGGTGTTCCCTGCATATGCATCATTACATAAGGAATTTGCAGATCTGCAATTGTACTGAACATTTCCTTATCCATATCACCTGCAGAAATATCATTGATCATGTCAGCCCCATACTCTTCAACCATTTTCCGTGCAATTCCTGAACGGAATGTATCAATTGAAATTATTATCGCGGGAAACCCGGATTTCAGCACTTTCATAGTTTCAGATAACCGGCGAATTTCTTCCTCATAAGAAACAACAGCCGCTCCCGGCCGCGAAGAATAAGCACCAACATCAATAAAATCAACACCTTCCAGGATCATTTTCTTAACTTTACTCACTATTTTCTCCTTCTCAGTATAGCGGCCACCATCATAAAAAGAATCGGGTGTTACATTTAATACCCCCATTACTTTTGGAACTGAGAAATCTATTATTTTTCCTTTGATTTTCATACTTCGATTTCTCGAAAATAATGTATCTTTAGGGTTCATTTTTTTTACAAAACTGTAGTTACTTAGCAAAAGTAACTATTTTAATTTACATTCAAATCTATGCCTTTTGTTGTTATTGAAGGATTAGACGGTGCAGGCAAGTCAACACAGATCAACCTGCTGCAAGATTGGCTCAGGAAGAAGAGAATAGAATACAAATATCTGCATTTCCCACGCACTGACTCACAATTTTTCGGAGAGATGATTGCCAGGTTCCTGCGTGGAGAATTTGGCGATATAAGTAAGGTTGATCCTTACATTGTAGCTTTGCTTTACGCCGGTGACCGCATGGATGCAGCTTCAATAATAAAAACCTGGATTAAAAGCGGGAACCTGGTTCTGGTTGACAGATATGTATTTTCAAATATTGCTTTTCAATGTGCTAAGCTCCTGAATCCTGATGAAAGGGAACTACTCAAAAAATGGATCCTTAAATTGGAGTATGAATATTACAATATTCCTAAACCGGACATCAATCTTTTTCTTGATGTGCCTTTTAAATTTACTGCACAACGGCTTAGTAGTGCCAGGGAAGGTTCGGAACGAGATTATCTGAATGGGAAACAGGATATTCATGAAGCAAACCTGGAATTTCAAAATAGGGTGAGAGAAATTTACCTCCAGGAAGTTAAATCAGTCGAAAATATAGAAATAATTAAATGTTATAAATCTGATAATATGATACTTACTCCTGAAAAGATTTTTGAAAAGATCCTAAT
Organism: Bacteroidota bacterium; assembly: GCA_015222065.1. Taxonomy (GTDB): domain Bacteria; phylum Bacteroidota; class Bacteroidia; order Bacteroidales; family VadinHA17; genus JADFUQ01. Next base: position 3,919 of record JADFUQ010000448.1, on the reverse strand, counting down.
AACACTTAAAACTCACAATATCTTATAACACGTTATATTCTATGATTCATACTTCACAATTCAGATATAAATTGAAGCTGTTGATTATTTTTTTCCGGATAGTTACAGGTGCCATTTTTGTTTTCTCAGGTTTTGTAAAAGGATTAGATTTACTGGGTTCTGCTATCAAATTTGATGATTATTTTGTGGCTTTCGGAATGGATTTTCTGATACCGGTCTCTCTCCCACTTGTCATTTTTCTTGTATCCACCGAATTTATTATAGGAATCTCTCTGCTATTTGGATTCAGAACCTATTGGGGTGCCTGGGGGGTATTAATATTTATGACTGCTTTTACACCCCTGACCCTTGGACTTGCACTTTTCAATCCTGTATCCGATTGTGGCTGCTTTGGTGATGCTATTGTACTTACAAACTGGCAAACCTTCTGGAAAAATGTTGTACTGATGATTATGGTACTTGTAATTTTCGATTACAGAAAGAAATTTAAACCGGCTTATCCTGCTATAACAGATTGGTCAATTCTAATTGTTATTTTTGTTCTTTTCACGGGGTTTTCCCTCTATAATTACCATCACCTGCCAATAATAGATTTCAGGCCTTATAATGCCGGAACCAATATTCCTGAGAAAATGTATATACCGCCAGATGCCCCGGTTGATGAATATGAAACAGTTCTGATTTACGAAAAGGATGGTATTAGAAAAGAGTTTGACCTGGATAACTTTCCGTGGCAGGATTCTACATGGTCCTTCGTTGAACAAAAGTCAATACTAATAAAAGAGGGATACAAACCGCCAATACATGATTTTACAATTACGACCCAGGACAGTAATGAAATAACTGATATTGTGCTTTCAGATGAATCATATTCATTTGTTCTGGTCTCTTCCGATCTGGCTAAGGCCGACAAAGAAGCTCTTCAAAAACTGGATACATTATCTTTATATTGTAATCAGACAGGTATTAAATTTTATTCTCTTTCATCTTCGGTATATTCAGAAATAGAACAAATTAAAACATCACAACAATTATCTTTAAATTTCTATATCACTGATGAAACAACCTTAAAAACAATTATCCGCTCAAACCCGGGATTGTTACTTTTAAAGGAGGGCATTATACTTGCTAAATGGCACTACAATGATCTGCCTGAAATTAAAGAAATTAGAAAATCTGTTCTTTCGATGGTGATTAAAAAAGCACGGCAAAGACATGAACGTACATCAGCCATAATTTCGGTCCTTGTTTTATTCTTGGGTGTTTCAGTGTTTGAAATAACAAGAAATTCGTTAGTAAAATTTAGAGGTTAGGAAATGTGTTACTGGTTACTGGTTACTGGTTACTGGTTACTGGTTACTGGTTAAGTAACATGATATTTTAGCTCATTTTAGTTCATTTTGAATTTTAGGCATTTTAATTTGCCTGAATATTTCTTACTTTTGGTTTTTCGTATCATTCATAAAAAAAACATTATGAGAAAAAGAATAGTTGCCGGTAACTGGAAAATGAACAAAACATTAAAAGAAGGTATTGAACTTGCCAAAGAGATTGAGCTACAGGTTGAAAAGCAAAAAGATAAAAGCATCGGGGTCATAATAGGGATACCTTTTATTCATTTACCGGAAGTATCAAAGATCGTGAACCATAAGATAATTTCTATTGCAGCACAAAATTGTTCTTCTGAACCAAAGGGAGCATTTACCGGTGAAGTGTCAGCCGAAATGATCAAATCAACAGGTACCGAATATGTTATTATAGGACATTCTGAAAGAAGGTCGTATTTTAATGAGGATAACAAAACGCTGAACAAAAAGGTAAAACTTGCACTGGAAAATAACCTTAACCCAATTTTCTGTATTGGTGAACTGCTTGATGAAAGGAAACATGGTAAACAATTTGATGTTGTAAACAAACAACTTAATGAAGGTCTGTTTGATCTGGCTGATGAAGAGTTTAGCAAAATAATAATTGCATACGAGCCGGTTTGGGCAATCGGCACAGGAGAAACCGCTACTCCGCAACAAGCTCAGGAAATGCATGAATATATACGAAAACTGGTTTCTGATAACTATAACGCAGAAACTGCAGATAACACCACTATTTTATATGGAGGAAGCTGCAAACCATCAAATGCACAAGAACTATTTGCCAATCCTGATGTTGATGGCGGATTAATAGGAGGTGCATCACTCAAAGCAGATGATTTCATAGAAATAATCAATTCATTTTAGTATTCTTTGAATAAAAATATTTTGTACCTCAGGCATAGGTTTATATCTTTATAAAAATATGTCTCATGAAGAAACGTATTGAAGTAGTACTTTTTTTCTTACTCTGCTTGTTAATTATATCTTTCCCCACAGCAGGGCAGTCAGTAAAAGAATTTCCATCCGAACAGGATCTGTTTCTTCCTGAATTGAATAAATTCATGGGGTCAAATCTGAATGAAAGTCAACAGGCTATCTTAACAAACTTTGGTTCTCTTTGGTTATCTGGTACTTATGACATTGAAGAAAAAAACAAGATAATAAGCTTATCTAATCTTTTACTTAAGCGAAGAGCACGAGCAAATCCAAATTTTCTTGAATTTTTAACTTCTTTATCTGCTTTCAAGCTAACTGAAGGAAACCAGGAAAACTTTACTCCCTGGTATAACGGACTTGTTGAACTTCTGAATAAAAAAAATTTCATCCTGAGAGATATTCGCCGCTATTTAAATATCACAAAAGGAGTTATGGAAGCCAGGGTTTTATACACCTCATCTTCCAACGAATGGAAAATACGTTCGGGTGAATACCGGTTCTTTTTTGACAGTACCTTAAAAATAATTTTCAAAAAATCAGATCTGGTCTGTTATGCTCAAAGAGACAGTGGTATTATTTATGAAACAGAGGGAACATTATTTCCTGACAGGGCAGTATGGATTGGAGAGGGAGGAATTGTAAGTTGGGAAAGAGCCGGATTTGACAGAACGCAGGTTTATGCTGAACTACAGAATTACCAGATAGATCTCAGTCATCCATATTACTCAGCTGACTCGGTACTTTTTTATCACAATATTTACCTGGACAAACCACTTAAGGGGAGTCTTGAAGAGAGGATAAAAGCTACTCCCTCACCCAATATGGCTACATTCCCGCAATTCGATTCATATGCCAAACGTATTCAGATTGCTAATATGTTTGAGAATATTCACTTTGAGGGCGGTATCTCAATGCGAGGCAGTAAGCTAAACGGAACAGGTGAAAAACACAAGAATGCTAACCTGTCAATTATAAAAAACGATACTACACTGCTTAATATAAAGTCAGAATATATTGTATTTTCAAAAGACCGTATTGCCAGTAAAAAAGCTATTGCAACTATTTACCTTGAAGAAGACTCTATTTTCCATCCCGGAATTGCTTTCAATTATCAAATTTCTAATAAAGAAATATCTTTATATCGCACTAATGATAAACTAACTCATAGCCCATATTTTAATTCCTATCACAATCTCGATATGGAATTTGAAATGCTATCCTGGAAAATTGATGAACCCAGAATATATTTGACAATGTCAAGAGGCGCTAGTCTTGGGCAGGCACGATTTGAATCAATAAGTTATTTTAACGAAATTGAATTCATCAGAATCCAGGGAATTGATGAACATCATCCTCTTTTTACCCTGAAGAAATTTACCAAATGGTATTACTCCGAAACTTTTCCTGTTGATGATCTGGCAAAATGGATGAATAAACCACCTTACCAGATAAAACAACTCTGTGTAAGATTATCAACAGATGGTTTTATTTATTATGATCAGAATACGGGTGAAATAACAATTAAAAAACGATTATACGATTTTATTGATGCATTTGCCGGGGAGATTGATTTTGATGTGATTGATTTTGTTTCAAATACAAGGGCTCCACTT